>JAVEEJ010000047.1 GCA_030840515.1 Frankiaceae bacterium
GTGCCGCTCGACCAGCCGAGTGCACTCGTCGACCGTCTTGGCCACAGCCTTGTCGACCGTCTCGTCACGGCCGTCCCCGGTCACGGCTGCGACATCGGTCGCGAGCCGCAGCACGCGGGCGAGGTACTTCACCGAGCCGGTTGGTGACACATCGGCCCAGTCGACGTCGTCCTCCGGTGGGGAAGCGAACAGCATGGTCAGGCGCACCGCGTCGACGCCGTACTCGCGCAGCTCGACTCCCAGGTCCACCCCGTTGCCCAGCGACTTGCTCATCGCCGCGCCCTGGTTGATGACCTGCCCCTGGTTGAGCAGCGCTGAGAACGGCTCGACGCAGTCCAGCATGCCCATGTCGTGCAGCACCTTGGTGAAGAAGCGCGCGTAGAGCAGGTGCAGGATCGCGTGCTCGACGCCGCCGACGTACTGCGCGACCGGCATCCACTTCTTCGCCTCGGCCGGGTCGAACGGGCCGTCCTCGTAGTGCGGAGACAGGTAGCGCAGGAAGTACCAGGACGAGTCCACGAAGGTGTCCATCGTGTCGGTGTCGCGTTCTGCGGGACCGCCGCACTGCGGGCAGGGCACCTCCACCCAGGCGCGGTTGGACGCCAGCGGCGACTGCCCGACGGGCTTGAGGTCCTCGCCCTTCATGTCGTCGGGCAGCGTCACCGGCAGCTGGTCGTCGGGTACGGCGACCTCGCCGCAGGCCGGGCAGTGCACGATCGGGATCGGGGCACCCCAGAAGCGCTGACGCGACAGCAGCCAGTCGCGCAGCCGGTAGTTGACGGCCTCCTCGCCCGTGCCGCGCTCGCGCAGGATCTCGATCGCCTTCGCGATCGCCTCCTCCTTGCGCAGCCCGTCGAGCGGACCTGAGTTGACGAGTACGCCGTCGCCGGCGGTCGCCGTCCACGTCTGACCCGGGTCCGGCTCCCCCGTGTCGACCACGACCCGGACCGGCAGGTCGAACTGCCGCGCGAAGTCGAGGTCGCGCTGGTCGTGGGCGGGCACCGCCATGATCGCGCCGGTGCCGTAGTCGGCCAGCACGTAGTCGGCCGCGAAGACCGGCAGCTCCTCGCCGTTGAGCGGGTTGACGGCCGTGACGCCCAACGGCACGCCCGTCTTCGGCCGGTCGCTCGCCTGCCGTTCGATGTCCGAGATCTTGCGCACCTGCTCGCGGTAGGCCTCGAAGGCCGCGCGCTGCTCCGGTGCGCACAGCTCGTCGGCCAGCGCGGCGTCTGCCGCGACGACGAAGAACGTCGCGCCGTAGAGGGTGTCGGGCCGGGTGGTGAAGACCGTGACCTTGCGCCCGGCGATGCTGAAGTCGACGTGCGCGCCGGTCGAGCGGCCGATCCAGTTCTTCTGCATCAGCAGCACGCGCTCGGGCCACTTGCCCTCCAGCTGCGCCATGTCCTCCAGCAGCCGGTCGGCGTACTCGGTGATCTTGAAGAACCACTGCGTCAGCTCGCGCTTGGTCACCTCGGTGCCGCAGCGCTCGCACTTGCCACCGACGACCTGCTCGTTGGCCAGCACCGTCTGGTCCTTGGGACACCAGTTGACCGGTGACGACTTGCGGTAGGCCAGCCCGCGCTGGCGGAAGCGCAGGAACAGCCACTGGGTCCAGCGGTAGTACTCCGGGTCCGAGGTGTGCAACCGGCGCGACCAGTCGAAGGAGATGGCGTAGCGCCGGAAGGCGTCGGCCTGGGTGTCGATGTTGGCGTAGGTGTAGGTGGCCGGGTGCTCGTCGCGCTTGATGGCTGCGTTCTCCGCAGGCAAGCCGAACGAGTCCCAGCCGACCGGGTGCAGGACGTCGTACCCGCGCCTCATCCAGTAGCGCGCCACGACGTCGCCGATCCCGAACGCCTCGGCGTGGCCCATGTGCAGGTCCCCGCTGGGGTAGCTGAACATGTCGAGGACGTACTTGCGCTGCGCACCGGCGCGGACGCCGGCCCGGTTGAGGTCGAGCGCGTCCCACACCGGCAGCCAGCGATCCTGGATCGCATGCGGGTCGTAGACGTCGGGCTCGTCGCTCACGCTGTCTCCCTGGCTCTGTGTGCTTCCGCCACTAGCAATAGCACTCCGCAAATGCAGCACTCCACAAAAGAAAAGAGCCCCCGTTCCACGAGGGCGCCGCGCTGAGGTGGTGCTTGCTCAGCGCGGCTCGATAAGGAGGAGCACGTGGCGGGTCATGGGGGCAGCGTAGCGAAAGGCGGACGGTGAGCTCAGCCCATATCCCTGCGGTCCGCCTCGACCTCGAGTTCGGCGGTGCGGTCCGCGTGGTTCTCCTGCGCTGCCTCGCTGCGGTCCTGCACGTCCCGCTCGGTCTCGTGCAGGTGCGTCAGCTCGCGCTCCAGCGTCTCGTCCGAGAGCTCAGGCCCAGGGATGGGGCCGCGCGGGGTGTGCTCCATCACGTTCGCCTCCAACAGGTGGGACACAGCCTCTGTGGGTACGGTCATGCCCGTGGCTGAGCTGGTGTACCCCCCTGTCATCGGCTTCGCGCGGACTGTGTTCGCCGGGCTGGGCCTTCGCTTCGACATCACTGGCGTCGAGAACATCCCCCGGACGGGCGGCGCTGTGCTGGCGTCCAACCACGTCGGCTACCTCGACTTCACCTTCGTCGGGCTGACCGCGCGCCCCATCAAGCGACTGGTGCGGTTCATGGCCAAGGAGGCGGTCTTCCGGCACAAGGTGTCGGGCCCGCTGATGCGCGGGATGAAGCACATCCCGGTGGACCGGTCAGCGGGAGGCGCTTCGTACGCCGCGGCGGTGCAAGCTCTCAAGGACGGCGAGCTCGTCGGGGTCTTCCCCGAGGCCACCATCAGTCGCTCGTTCGAGCTCAAGGCGTTCAAGACCGGCGCTGCGCGGATGGCCGCCGAGGCCGGGGTGCCGGTCCTCCCGGTCATCGTGTGGGGCTCGCAGCGGCTGATGACGAAGGGCCGTCCACGGGACTTCCACCGCGGTAAGGCGATCTCGATCGCGATCGGCGAGCCCATGACCGTCTCCGGCGACGCCGAGGCTGACACAGCGGAGCTGAAGGCGCGCATGGGCGAGCTGCTCGGCAAGGTGCAGGCGAACTACCCGCAACGGCCCTCAGGGCCGGCCGACGAGTGGTGGCTGCCGGCGCGGCTCGGCGGCTCAGCACCGACGTTGGAGCAGGCCGACGAGCTCGACAAGGCCGACCGCGAGCGCTGACGGCGTCAGAGTGCCCGCAGCGCGAGCGCTGTCACGTCGTCCTCGGGGTCGTTGTGGCAGTGCACGAGCACCTGGTTCACGACTGCGTCGACGACAGTGCCAGGGACCGGGTCACTGCTCGCCACCAGCCGGGTCAGTCGCTCGTCCCCGAACAGGTCAAGTCCGTGTCGTGCCTCTGTCACACCGTCGCTGTACAGGAACAGCAGGTCGCCGTGCGCCAGCAGGAAGCGCGTCTCCTTCAAGCCGCCGTCGGGGATGCAGCCCAGCAGCGCGCCGGGCGGCTCGAGGACCTCGACGCTGCCATCGGCGCGGCGGATCAGTGGCGCGGGATGGCCTCCTCTCGCGAGTCGGACCTCCATACCTTGCGAGGTCATCCGCGTGGTCAGGTAGACAGCGGTCAGGAACTGCTCGGGCTCGCCCCAGCGCAGCACCGCGTCGTTGAGGCCGTCGAGCACGCGCCGCGGCGATGCCTGCAGTACAGCAAGCGTGCGCACCGTGTATCGAGCAAGCGTGGCCAGCGTGGCCGCCCGCGCACCGTGCCCGACCACGTCGCCGATCAGCGTGCCCCAGCGCTTGCCGGGCAGCGGGAAGACGTCGTAGAAGTCGCCGGCTACTCGAGTCCCTCCGCGTCCCGGCAGCCATCGGACACCGATCTCCATCCCGGGAACCTCGGGCAGCTCCGGCGGGATGAGGCTCTCCTGCAGCGTCGCGGCCAGCTCGGCACTTGTGCGCGCCTGCTCACTCGCCTCCTGCCGCGCCGAGGCGTTGAACAGGTAGGCAGCTGCCACGTCGGCGAGTGTCTGCGCTCCCTCCAGGTCGGCGGCAGAGAGCTCGGTCGGCTCTTTCGCGTAGAGCTCGAGCGCACCGAGCTGTCGGTCGTCAAGTCGCAGCGGGAAGCTGAAGACGGCCCCGAGTCCCGCAGCGGCGGCCGCTGGCGAGAACTTGTCGAAGCGGGTGTCGGCGGCCAGGTCTCGCACTGCCACGTGCTCGCCGGTCCGGTAGGCATCCAGGCACGGTCCCTGTTGCAGCTCCATCTGGAGCGTCTCGATGCCGCGGACGACGTCATCGGACGCGGCGACGAAGTGGTGCTCGGTGTCGCTGTCCATGAGCAGGACCCCGGCGCCGTCGACGGGAATCACCTCGACGACCCGGTCGACGAGATGGTCGAGGATGGCCTGGATCGGGAAGTCGCCGGTCAGGTTGCGGGCGAACTCGACGAGCACCGAGGCAAGACGTTGCTCGTCCACGGCACCGCTCCTCGACACATGGGAGAACCCTGTGCCGCCGTGGTCTGGAGCGGTGCAGTCTGACTGCTCACTGTACTCGCTTGCCAGCTCCTCAGCGGGCGGAGAGCCACCCGAGAAAAGGGACCCACAGCGTTCCCGCTCGGCCCCTCCATGCCCGACGCTGACTGGTCAGGCGCTAGTGACGTGACTCAGGCGTGCGCCGCATCCAGCGCCGACTGCAGCGAGCGCCGGTAGCCCTCAGAGGTGTAGGTGGCGCCGGAGACGGTGTCGATCTTCGCGCTCTGAACGTGCACAACCTCCTGGTTGAGACGGGGGATCGCCGCTGCGTTGATCTCTCGATCGCGCCGGCTGTCCTGCGGGAAGACGATGGCAGCAGCTGAGACGATGCGGCCTGTGCGCAAGGTGATCTGAACCTGAACCGGCCCGTATCTCGTGGCTGCCAGGTCGCCGTTCACGACCACGGTTGACGGTCTTGCGGCTCCGCGGGAGGGCGGCGTCACGATCCCGGGAGGGGCTGCCTTGGTGGCTGCCCCATGGCCATTGCCAGTGCTGGTCGGATAGAGGAACAGCAACGCCAGCGTCACGCCGGAGGCACCGATCACCGTGACGTTGCGTCGCGCCCGCCTCACGTGACGGTTCCTCACAGCAGGCCGGCCCGGTGCGCAGCGTCCAAGGCAGCCTGCAGTGACTCGCGGTAGCCGTCGGAGGTGTAGGTGGCACCTGAGACGGTGTCGATGTTGGCGCTCTGCGCGTCGACGGTCTCCTGGTCGAGCTGCGGAATCGCGTAGTCGTTGATCTCACGGTCACGCCCACTGCGCTGCGGGTAGTCAATGGCATCAGCACTGAGGATCCGGCCTGACCTGACGCGGATCTGCACCTGCACGGGGCCGTAGCGCGTGTCCGCCGAGCTGCCGTTGACGGTGTAGGTCTTGGGCGCCGGACGCGGACTCGGCTTCACCGAAGGCTTGGCAGGCGGTGCGCCGGTGATCCGTGGTGGGGCCGCCGTCATGGCAGCTCGTGACGGGAGCGCGCTGGCCTCAGGGGTGGGGAGCTTGGGCTGATCGGATCGGCGGCTGGGCACGGCCGCAGCGGGGGTCCTGGTCGGCGAGTCGAGGCCGAGGACACCCGCCGGCGCCAACGCGGCGTGGCCGCTTCCTGAATCAAGACTCGCGCGCAAGCTCAGTCCCACGACAAGAAGTGTCATGGTCGACATCACTGCCTTCGGGCCTGACCTCATCGGCTTCCCGGCCCTACCACGTGAACCGCTCCTCGTGGATCTGCCGGTCCGGCACACCGAGGTTACGAGCGGCGGCCGCCGCCGCCTCCATCCACTCGTTGGGTCCGCAGATGAAGACGTCGCGGGTCGACAGGTCGGGAACCAGTCGATGCAGCGCCATCTCGTCGCTCAGGCCATCGACCCCGTCCGGGAGCCAAGACGGTCGGCCGCGGCGACGGTGCCCCACCACGTAGTGGACGGCGACGCCGCGGTCAGCGGCGAGCGCATCCAGCTCGGCCCGGAACACGAGGTCGGGCTCACTGCGCGCCCGATAGACCAAGCTCGCGTCGCCGGGTGCGTAGTCCATGTCCTCGAGCAGGGCTTTCATCGGCGTAACGCCAATCCCGCAGGCAAGCATGGCGACTCGACCGAGCTCACCCACTGGCGCCGTGAGTCGTCCGTATGGCCCTTCGATCAGGACTCGCGTGCCCGGCCGGAGCCCGGCAAGGCGGCTGCTGCCGTCGCCCAGGTCCTTCGCGGTGATCTGCACGTGGTCGCGCCGCGGGGCGCCGGACAGCGAGTACGGATTACCGCGGGACCAGCCCGGGCCGTCGAGGAACCGCCAGATGAAGAACTGGCCGGCCTGCACAGGCAGACGGTGCAGTCCTCGGCCGCGCATGTGCACAGTCACCACGTCTGGGCTCTCTCGGACCACGGAGCTGACCGTGATGCCGTGTCGCAGGCTGCGCCACAGCGGTAACCCCACCCGGTACACCGCCACGGCACCTGCCGCCAGCGCGTAGGAACCCCACCAGTAGGCGCGTGCCAGTGCCGAGCTCTGGAAGTCAGCCCCCGTCCAGATCTCATGTGGCACGGACAACCCGACGCCGACGTACGCGTAGAGGTGCAACAAGTGCCAGGACTCGTAGCGCAGCTTGCGCCGAGCGATCCGCACGCTCGTCACGACGACGACGGACAGGGCCACCAGAGCGGCAGCCGCGAGCAGCATCCCGCCGTAGGTGGTGACGAGGGTCCATGCCTCGCTCACGATCCCGGTGCGGGCGGATGAGGCGTAGCCGAGTGTGATGAGCACGACGTGGACGAGTAGCAGGCTGAATGACCAGAAGCCCACGAGCCGATGACGGCGAGCGAGCTCGTCCTGACCGAAGCTGCGCTCGATGATCGGCACCCGCGCCATCAGCAGCACCTGGATCAGGAGCAAGTCGGCCGCTACCAGACCGGAGAGGCGGCCGAGGGAGTCCAGGAGCTCAGGACGCGATGCCGTGAGTGACTGCACGCCTCGACCCGACAGCCACAGCGCCGTGACCACCAGCGCAGTGCCCCAGCACGCCGCCCCCACGGCGTCGCGCCACCACCGAGGGGTGGGGCGGACGCGCAGCCGAGGCCGGGCGACGCGCTGGGCAGTGGTCGTCACAGGACTCAGGGTCCCGGGCCTGTCTTGGAGACTTCTTAGAGAAGCCTGTGTGTCAGCGGCGCACCGGGAGGGAGAGCTCGAAGGTCGAGCCGGTCTCGCTTGGCAGCAGCCGCAACCGTCCGCCGTGCCTGTTGGCGACGTCGTTGGTCAGGGCCAGCCCGAGCCCGTAGTGGTTGCGGCCAGCCCGGTGTCCCCCGGAGTGGAATCGGCGCAGGACCGTCGAGGCGTTAGCCGGGCTGACACCCGGGCCCGTGTCCGTCACCGCCAACCGTGCCTGGCCCCCCTCAACTCGCAACCCCACAGTGACCCGGCCGCCCGAGGGAGTGTGGTCGATCGCGTTGTCGACCAGGGCGAGTACGGCGCGGCGAAGGGCTGCTGCGGAGCCGGCCACCTGGATGCTGAGCGCACCGGTGGGAAAGAGCGGGACCAGCTCCACCCCCCGCGCGGCTGCATGCGCCAGTGCGCTCTCGATGACGCCGTCGACGACCCCAATGAGGTCCAACGGATTACTGAGGTCCTCGCCGCGGGGGTCGGCAGCCACCAGCAGGTCTTCGACGACGTGTCCGAGACGTTGGATGTCGTGCACGACCCCGTCTGCGTCGTTCAGGAGCCCCTGGGACAGCCCCGTGCCGGCGAGGTCCCGCTTCAGGACTTGGGCACGGGTGCTCAGCAAGGTCAGCGGCGTGCGCAGCTCGTGGCTGGCGTCAGCGACAAAGGACCGCTGAAGGCCGAGAGCTTCCGCCAAGGGCCGCACGGCTCGACGACCTGCCACCGCTCCCAGCAAGGCGGCGAACACCAGCCCCGCGGCGAGGGCGACCGCCATGGCTCGTTCGAGCCGGCCCCGGTCGGCGAGAAGTGGCCTCCGATCAAGAACCACCTGCACGGTTCCGCTGGATGTCCGCGCCGTCACCACCCGCAGCTGCAGCTCGCCCGCGCGGACGGTGCGCAGCTGCAGGGCGCGACCAGTCTCTGCACGCAGCGCGGTCAATGATGGCTTCGCCTCGGCTGGCAGGCCGGGAGAGATCTCCACCGCGCTCCCGGTGGCAATGACGACCCAGCTGCCCGGCGGTGGGTCCCCGACGTCATCCACGGTGACAACCGCGTGTCTGAGCATGGAGTCTGTCGCGGCGTCCTGCTGCCTCGCGACCACGAGGACCACGACGCCGACGAGCACCGACATGGCGAGCCCCACCAACGCCGCGACTCGCAGGGCAACAGCTCGCGCCGTGCGCGCCACAAGTAGTTCATCACCGGTTGTCACGATCACGTCGGGCCGAGCCGGTAGCCGAGCCCGCGAACCGTCGAGATGACCTGGCGGCCGAGCTTGCGACGGCAGTAGTGCACGTACGTGTCGACGATGCTCTCGGACTCCGCGTCGCCGAAGACCTGCACCAACAGCTCGCGCCGCGTGAAGACCTGGCGAGGACGAGATGCGAGTACGCCGAGCAGACGGCACTCGCGATCGGACAGGTCGACGTCGTCCTCAGTGCTCCGATGCACCCGGCGGGCGGCAACGTCGAGTTCGCCGCCGGGCAGCCGCACCGTCCGCGAGCCTCCGGCATGACGCCGCAGCAGTGCGCGCAGCCGGGCAAGCAGCTCGGCGACCTCGAAGGGCTTCGTCAGGTAGTCCTCGGCCCCTGCGTCGAGGCCGTCAACTCGGTCTTGCGTCGTACCGCGCGCGGACAGAACGAGGATCGGTGCCGCAACGCCACGGCCCCGCAGCCGGCCGATCAGGTCCAACCCCTCCAAGGCGGGCAGCCCGCGATCCACGACGAGCAGGTCCCAGTGTCCCGTGAGGGCGAGATGCAGTGCGCGTTGGCCGTCTTCCGCGAGCGTGACGGCGTGGCCTTCCTCGGTCAGCACGCGGCTCAGCAGCTCTGCGAGGGCGCGGTCGTCCTCAACGAGGAGAAGGCGGGGCGACGCCACGGTCATGGCTGGAGTCTGGTGTCCGCGGTGCCCGGCCACCCGCTGGTGGCGTGAGCCCGACCGTCAGCGGAGATCTGCAGCGCGGCGTAGCCCGGCACGGACGTCACCAGACTCGCCCAATCATCGCCCGCCACGATCGCCGCGGTTGCCAGCACGTCAGCTACCTCCAGCGACGGACCGAACACCGACACCGATGCCGACACCGAGCTGGCAGCCGCAGCGGCGCGTGGGGAATAGATGTGGGCACCACGCGCGGCAGTCCCACTCGTCGCGACCGCACCTGAGACGCACGGCACTGTGGCTCGGACGTTTCCACGGGCGAGTGGGTCCTCGATGCCCACCACGAACGGCTCCCCGCTACGGCTGGTCGCCATCACGTCGCCGCCGGCATTGAGGCACCAATCGACGTCGCTCACCTCAAGCAGCAGACCGAGGCCGTCCTCTGCGGCCCAGCCCTTGACCAGGCCGGACGGGTCCCAGACGCCGTCCGGCCGAACGGCGTCGAAGAGTCCACCCGTCAGCTCGCGCGCCCACTCGCAGCGTCGCGCCACGCTGCGTACTTCGGGCGGGCTGTCATCAAGACTGAGTTCGCCGCGGGCCATCCGGCTGATTGCGCTGTCGGCCTTGTAGGTGGAGAACATCTCATCGGCCCACGCCATGTGCTCAAAGCACCGCAACGCGGCCGCGTCGACCTCGGCCGAGCGCGCCGCGCAACCTCGAGCTAGGAGACTGACGGGTAGTCCCATGATCTGACGCACCCAGCTCCTGCGGGCTGCTCGAGGCTGCACAACCTGACGCTAGACGAGTCGGTCGGTGCAGACTAGGAGCGCACGGCGTCGATACCCCTACGGTCGAGCTTGCGCTCTTCGGTGGAGCTGAGGGGACTCGAACCCCTGACCCCCTGCATGCCATGCAGGTGCGCTACCAGCTGCGCCACAGCCCCGAAGGAGCCGTCATCGTAGCGAAGCGGCTACCGGTCGTCCCCGCGCCCCTCGTCGGCCGACGGCAGCTGTCCGGCGTTGTGCTCCTCCAGTCGCCAGCCGCGCGCAGCCTCGACCAAAACCGACCAACGGCAGTTGCCGAGCGGCGAGAAACGCCACCAGGAAGCGGGCTCGATCTCCAGCAGCGAGCCGATCGCGGCACGTGCCGTTCCGCCGTGCACCACGGCGACGAGCACCCCGCCGGAGCCGACGTCGGCGAGCGCTGATCGCAGCACCGACGTGCAGCGCTCCCCCACCTCGGCGTACGTCTCTCCGTGACCGCGACGCACATCCTCGCCGGCCAGCCAGGCGTCGTACTCGCTCGCAAACCGCTCCGCCACCTCAGGACGCGTCAGGCCCTGCCAGGTGCCGAGCTCGATCTCGCGCAGCCCCTTGTGCTCCTGAACAGCCAGTCCCGTGACAGCCGCGAGTGCGGCCGCGGTTGACACCGCGCGCTGCAGATCGGAGGTCACGAGTACGGCGGGACGCAGTGCCGCGAGCACCGCAGCGGACCGGGCAGCCTGCGTGAGTCCGGTCTCATCGAGCGGAGGGTCGAGCTGGCCCTGGAAGCGGCCCTCGACGTTCCAGGTCGTGCGTCCGTGTCGCCACAGCACGATGCGGCGGCCGCCGGAGCCCGGCAGCTCCGGGCTCACGCCTCGGCCGCGTGGCCCGCGGTGACCGACTCAGGAAGCGGGATCGACGGGCAGTCCTTCCAGAGCCGCTCGAGGGAGTAGTAGACGCGCTCCTCCACGTGCTGGACGTGCACCACGATGTCGACGAAGTCGAGCAGGACCCAGCGACCGTCCCGCTCGCCCTCGCGGCGCACCGGCTTGGCGCCGAGGCCGCGGAGCTTCTCCTCGATCGCGTCGACCACGGCCTTGACCTGGCGGTCGTTCTGGGCGGAGGCGACGACGAAGCAGTCGGTGATGACGAGGTGGTCGGAGACGTCGAGGGCGATGATGTCGGTGGCGATCTTGTCGGCGGCAGCCTCAGCGGCGGCGACGGCAAGCTCGAGAGCACGTGGGGTGGCAGTCATAAGACCCACAGTTTCTCACGGCTTGTAGTCGACCCCGATGATCACGATGACGTCGGCCACCGACTGCCCCTCCGCGGAGGTCTTGACGTCTGTCGCGGGCAGGCCGAGCGCCTTCGCCACGCGCTGCCCGGTGGCGATGGACGCGTCGGTCGCGTCGGCGATCAGGATCACCGACGGCTTGTGCTGGAACGTGAAGCCCGGCACGTTGCCACCGGGTCGGTAGATGAACCCGGCCCCGGTCAGCTTGGAGCGCACCGACTCCCCTACCCCGGGCTTGCCGACGCCGTTCTGCACGAGCACCCGGTTGCCCTTGGCCAGCGCGGAGGCGGGGACCGAGTCGGCGAGCGCATTGCCCACCAGGGTCCGCAGGCCGTCGGGGTCGATGCCGTAGGCGGTGGGTCCGCCGGTGTCGATCTCGTGCACCGGCAGCGTGTCCTCGATCCGCTCGTCGCTGGCGAGGCCGATGAGCAGATTCGCCACGTCCCCAGCCGGGCTGCTGAGCTGCACGCCGGCTCCCAGGCCCCGCACGGCAGCGAGCACAGCAGCACGGCCCTTGGCCTTGGCTGCGGCCGTCAGGCCGTCCAGCAGCTCCTGCAGGCGGGGCAGGCGCTCCAGCTCCGACTCACCGCTCCCGAGGTAGGTCGCGAAGGCCACCGCGTTGCTCCCAGCGAGGTGCTGCTGACCCGCCCGCACGATGATCACCTTCGTGCCGCCGCCCGCGGCCGCGAGCACGTCGGTGTCCACACTCACGTCCACCCCGCCGAGCTGGTCGATCAGTGACGCGAGCGCGCGGCGGGGCAGCACCCAGGACCCGTCGACCGTGATGCCCATCAGGTCGGCGAGCGCCTCCTGCGCCACCTTGGGCCCGCCCAGCGAGATGGCCTGACCGAACGCCGCCGAGCCGCGCCCGGGGATCTCGGTGATCACGCGGGTGGGCAGCAGCACGATGGCACCGGTCTTGCGCTTGGCGTCATGCGCGAGGAGTGCGGCTTCGACCGCCGGGCCGCCCGGGTCGGCGATCTGCATCAGCAGAGTGCGCTGCGTGCGCACCGCACCCTTGTCACCCGAGTGCTTCTGGTGGCGCGCGAACGCGAAGACGCCCGACCCGAGCAGCACCGCAGCCAACGCGACGACCGCTGCGACGCCGATCCCGCGCTTGCGGCGCTTGACCTGCCGGGCGCGCCTGCGCTCCCCGCGCCGCGTGGTCCCGCCGACCACGATGGTCGTCGCCGGGTCCGGCGCGGGTGGTGGCGTCGCGGGCAGCCGGGACGGGGCGCGGACAGGCCCGCGCTTCTTGCGTCGGTCCTTGCTCACGCGGCCGCTCCGTAGAGGCCGCGCTTGGCGATGTACTGCACGACGCCGTCGGGCACGAGGTACCACAACGGCTTGCCTGCAGCCACGCGCGCGCGGCAGTCCGTCGAGGAGATCGCCATCGCCGGCACCTCGATCAGGCTCACCTTGCCCGTGGGCAGCCCAGGGTCGACGAGCTCATGCCCGGGCCGGGTGACGCCCACGAAGTGCGCCAGCTCGAACAGCTCCTCAGAGCCGTGCCACCCCAGGATCGCCCCGAGTGCGTCCGCACCGGTGATGAACAACAGCTCGGTCACCTCGGGGCGTCGCTCGCGCAGCTCTTTGAGCGTCTCCACCGTGTACGTCGGTCCGGGCCGGTCCACCTCGATCCGGCTCACGGAGAACCGCGGGTTCGACGCCGTTGCGATGACAGTCATCAGGTAGCGGTCCTCAGCCGAGGACACCTCGCGCTCGGCCTTCTGCCACGGCGCCCCGGTGGGCACGAACACGACCTCGTCGAGGCCGAAGCGGTCGGCAACCTCGCTGGCTGCCACGAGGTGCCCGTGGTGCACCGGGTCGAAGGTGCCGCCCATCACACCGAGGCGGGTCACGCCGGGCAGCCTAGATCGCCTGCCACCGTCCCCATGGCAGCGGCACGCCCGCCGTACTCGCTTCCTTGAGGGGAACGAGTACGACGGGCGCGACCGTCGATCAGATCCAGGTCGTGGCGCGGCGGCGAGCCAGCGCCAGGCCCAGGCCCAGGCCCACCAGCGTCAGGCCGGCGAACGGCAGGACCGGGCTGGTACCGGTGTGAGCCAGCGGCGGGTGGTCGGCCGTGACGGTCGGCACGGTCACCGTGGTCTCCCCCTGGAGGGGCACGATCACGTCGGTCTGGCCGTTGGCGGTGCCGCTACCGCACAGCGCGGTCGCCGCCGCGTGGTCGGTGAACTTGCCGGCTGCAGTCGAGGCATCGACCCGGATCAGAATCTTGAGGTCCTTGGAGGAGTGCGCCGCGATCGGTCCGACGTCGTTCCACTCGACCAGGGTGTCGGTGAGCTTGTTCGCCGTGGGGTCAGCGCTGAGCACCGTCCAGATGACGCCCTTGGTCGCGGTGACCTCGTCGACGACGTGCACCTTGGTGAGGATGCAGTCGTAGGGGTTGGTCACAGTGATCGTGTAGGTGAAGGTCTCGCCCGCGCCGACCGGGTCCTTGTCGACCGTCTTGGCGACCGGCAGGGCGCAGGAGACACCGCCTGCAGGTACGCGGGCGGTGGCCTCCATGTGGCCGATGCGCAGGTCGGCAAGACCGGCGACCACGTTGGTGACGCTGACCACGTCGACCGCGGCGGCGGCCGAGGTCCCGTCAGGCGAGACCACGGCAGCCTTGGCGAAGTCACCGATCTTGTGCGGCGGGACGCCGATGCGGATCGTGGCCACACCCGGGATCGGGATGGTCAGGCCGGTGTTGCCGAGGATGTCCTGCAGGGTGACCGACGCGATGGTCATCTTGGTCGCGCCCGTGCCGAGCGTGACGGTGACGACGGGCGTCGACGGGTCGCTGAAGCCCTCAGGGGCGTAGCGGACGAATGCGCTGCCAGGCACGCCACCGGCGACCGCCTGCAGCACCCACTGGCCGGCCACGGTGATCTGCAGCTGGTTGGCGGTGCCGGGGAACAGCGTGACCGGGGCGATGACCTGCCGGTTCTCGGCGAGGAGACCGAGCGCCGTGCCCAGGTTCTGGCCGGTCTTGCTCGTCTGCGGGACGAGCTGGGTGATCGAGCGCGAGAAGTCAGCGGCGAGCGGGTCGCTCGAGGCGACCGGGGTGGCGCCGGGAACCACGACGGTGTCCGCGGCGTAGCCCTCGCCGAAGCTGATCGGCTTGCCGAGGATGCAGGTGCCGTCAGGGTTCCAGTTGGCCTCGGCCTTGCCACGCAGCACCGACGCGTCGATGACGGGGTTGGCGGGGAGCGAGAGAACCTCGTCCTGCTTGCTCTTGCTGGCTGGGGCGGAGACCGCCACCCGCTGGAGCTTCAGCTGGTTCTCCAGCGTCGGCAGCGCCTGCTGAAGGCCGACCTCGGCGCCGGAGCCGCGCCCGTAGGACTTGTTGCCGTCGAGGTCCCCCGTGCCGGGCAGCTTGGGCTGGACCAGGGCGTTCATCTCGTTCACGTAGGCGGTACCCAGGCCCGCGGGCCCGACCGTGGCGCCTGAATAGGCGTCCTCAACGGTCACCAGCTGGTTGGGAGCTGCGATGACCCCGCCGAGGTGAGCGACGGTGCCAGTAGCAGCCGCGTAGGCATTGGATGAGGCGAACGGCGTCGGACTGGCGACCGCTGATGCCGTGCCCTGCAGCGCCACGAGCGGCGCGACGACGAGCAGCGCCGCGGCGATGCCGCGCAGCCCTCCACGGGTGTGCTTGCTCATTCCATTCCCCTCACCGATAGCAGTGTCCGGCCCCAGGACCGAACCATCCGCTACATCCAACGCGCACTGTGACAAATGGTTACTAGTCATCACGAGGTATTTCCTCGTGACACGCCTCACACCCTCGACCAATCGGATGTCCGTCTTGAGCCATATGGCCGAATTGAGACCCCTCAGACCGGCAGCAGGCGCTCCACGAAGTTCTTGAGCTGGTCGGCGTTGCGGCACTCGACCATCTCGATGACCTGCGAGTACGCCGTCGCTGCCGAGTCCCCGCTCCCCCAGTACTGGGCCGGCTCGGGGTTGAGCCAGTAGGCGTGCCGGCTCTCCTCCACCAGGTGCTTGAGGGTCTGCAGGCCCGTCGAGCGGTAGTTGTTGCGCGCGTCCCCGAGGACCAGCAAGGCGGTCCGCGGCGTGATCGCGTCCCGGAAGCGGTCCGCGAACACCTCGAAGGAGTGCCCGTAGTCACTGTGCCCGTCGAACCAGACGACGTTGGCCTCGGCCGCGACCCGACCCATCGCGTCCACCACGTCGTCGCCGTCGGTGAAGAACCGGGTGACCTCGTCGCAGGTGTCCACGAAGGCGAACGCGCGCACCTTGGTGAACTGCGAGCGCAGGGCGTAGGCCAGCAGGAGGGTGAAGTGGGCGAAGGAGGTCACCGAACCGCTGACGTCGCAGAGCACGACGAGCTCGGGCTTGTGCGGCTTGTGGGGCCGGTGCTTGGTCTCGATGGGAACTCCCCCGCTGCCGAGAGATGCCCTTACGGTGCGGCGGAAGTCCAGCTTTCCGGCGCGACCCAAGCGGCGCTTCGCTGTCAGGCGCGTCGCGAGCCGGCGGGCGAGGGGGTGCACCTGGCGGCGCAGCTCGGCCAGGTCGGCCCGCGTGGCGCGCAGGAAGTCCACCTGCTCCACGAGCGGCTTGACGGCTGTCTTGGCGACGGCTTCGGGCCCGCGGTCCTCCGCGAGCAGCCGCCGGATCTCGGCGTCGACGAGCTCCTCGAACTGCTTGATCCGCTCCTCGATGGTCTGCCGGGCGACCCGCTCGGCAAGTCCCCCGCGCTCCTGGCCGTGCAGGACCTCTTCGAGCAGCGAGGCCATCAGCGTCTGCGGCGAGAGCTGGCGCAGCACCCGGTAGCCGAACCAGCTCTGCCTGCCTGGCTGAGCGTCTGCCCGCCCGAGCGCCTCGACAGCCTCGCGCGCGAGCCGGCGCAGCCCGACCTCGTCGCCGTCCAGGAGCAGCCGGCGCAGCGCCTCGCGCAGGGCTTCCGCGTCAGGCGGTGGAGCCTCCTCCGGCGGCGCTGACTCGGTGTGGGAGTCGGCCAGCGGGTCGGCGTACTCGTTGCCCGTAGTCCCCATTGACGGGGGGAACCACAGGTCGAAGAGCACGTCGAAGGTGGTCCGGTGAGCAGCCCGCTTGCACAAGGTGGCGGCGAAGGCGGCGCGCAGCGCCTCCCGGTCCATGAGGGGGGTGACGGTCAGCGCGCGCCCGGCGTCGACGGCCTCAGCGAGCG
>JAVEEJ010000062.1 GCA_030840515.1 Frankiaceae bacterium
CGCGCACTCGGACGGATGAGCCGCCCGGTGCGCTTCTGCTCGAGGATGTGTGCGCTCCACCCGGCGAGCCGCGCGCAGGCGAACATCGCGGTGAACATGTTGGCCGGCACCTCGGCGTAGTCCAGGACGATCGCGGCCCAGAACTCCACGTTGGTCTCGAGCACGCGATCGGGCCGGCGTTCGCGGAGCTCGGCAAGCGCCGCCTTCTCCAAGGCCTCCGCGACCTCGTAGCGGGGTGCGTCGAGCTCTTTCGCGGTGCGCCGGAGCACTCGGGCGCGCGGGTCCTCCGCACGGTAGACGCGGTGCCCGAAGCCCATCAGCCGCTCGCCCTTGTCGAGCACGCCCTTGACGTAGCCGGTGGCGTCGCCGGTCTTCTCGATCTCCTCGATCATGCCCAGCACGCGCGAGGGGGCGCCGCCGTGCAGCGGCCCGCTCATCGCGCCGACCGCGCCGGACAACGCAGCCGCCACGTCGGCGCCGGTGGAGGCGATCACCCGAGCTGTGAAGGTCGAGGCGTTCATGCCGTGCTCCGCCGCGGACACGAAGTAGGCATCCACTGCCTGCACGTGCTTGGGATCCGGCTCACCGCGCCAGCGCTTCATGAACCGCTCGACGATGGTGGCGGCTGTGTCGATCTCCGACTGCGGCACCATCGGCAACGAGATGCCGCGCGCGCTCTGCGCGACGAACGACAGCCCCATCACGGCGGCCCGCGCGAGGTCGTCGCGGGCCTGCTCGTCGCTGATGTCGAGCAGCTGTCCCAGCCCCCATGCGGGCGCGAGCATCGCCAAGGCCGACTGCACGTCGACGCGCACGTCGCCGCTGTGCACCGGGATCGGGAACGGCTCCGCGGGTGGGAGCCCTGGGTTGAAGCGCCCGTCGACAAGCAGGCCCCACACGTTGCCGTAGGACACGCGGCCGACGAGGTCTTCGATGTCGACGCCGCGGTAGCGCAGCGCGCTGCCCTCCTTGTCCGGCTCGGCGATCTCGGTCTCGAACGCGATCACGCCCTCGAGACCGGGGACGAACTCGGACACGGCTGCCTCCTGCTGCGGATGGGGACCGTCAGTCATCCTCCCGCACGCCCCCGTTCGCTCGTCTGCCCACCCCCGGCAGGATGGGGACGTGGACGAGGTGAGGCTGGAGGCGCTGCGCCGCGAGTACGCCGAGCGCGGGTTGGAGCCATCCGACCTGGGACCGACCTGGCTCGACACCTTCCAGCGCTGGCTCGCCGACGCGGTGGCCGCGGCCTTGCCCGAGCCCAACGCGATGGTCGTCGCCACGGCGACCACTGCCGGCAGCCCGAGTGTCCGGACCGTGCTGCTGAAGGCGGTCGACCCGGAGGGCTTCGTCTTCTACACCAACCTGGACTCACGCAAGGGCGCGGAGTTGCGGGCGAATCCGGTGGCGGCAGCAGTGTTCCCCTGGCACCCGCTCGAGCGCCAGGTGCGCGTCGAGGGGATCGTCTCGTTCGTCGACCGGGACGCCGTGCAGGCCTACTTCGACAGCCGGCCACGTCCCGCGCAGCTCGCCGCATGGGCCTCCCGGCAGTCCGCGGTCCTCGCCAGCCGTGACCAGCTCGACACGGCGTTCGCGGAGATGCAGGTGCGGTTCGCCGGCCAGGACCGCATCCCGGCCCCACCTCACTGGGGAGGTGTGCGCATCGCGCCGACTTCGGTCGAGTTCTGGCAGGGCAGGGCCTCCCGGCTGCACGACCGGCTGCGCTACCGATGGGACGCAACGGGTTGGGTCGTCGAGCGGCTCGCCCCGTGAGGCAACTGCAGTGAGAGACCGGCTGCGCGCGGCGGCGATCGACCTGCGGCCGCTGCGGCGTCCGAACTACCGGAGGCTGTGGTTCGGCTCGTCGGTCTCCGTCATCGGCACCCAGCTCACCGCGGTCGCTGTGCTGCTGCAGGTCTACGCCCTCACCAAGTCCTCGTTCGCGGTCGGACTGGTGGGCTTGTTCGCGCTCATCGGATTGGTGGGAGTCGGCCTCTACGGCGGCTCGATCGCCGACGCACTGGACCGGCGACGCATCTCGCTGCTGACCTCGAGCGGGCTCGCGCTGCTGTCCGTCGTACTCGTGGTTCAAGCACTCCTCGACCTGCGCTCGGTTGCGCTGCTCTACGGCGTCATCCTCGTGCAGGCGGCGCTGTTCGGCATCGACTCACCGTCGCGGCAGGCGATGATCCCGCGGCTGATCGACGTGTCGGAGCTGCCTGCGGCGAACGCGCTCTCGCAGGTGTCGATGAACGCCGGGTTCACCATCGGTCCGCTGCTCGCCGGCCTGCTGGTGGCGGCGAACCACGGCTCCTACTGGCTGCCCTACGGCATCGACGTGCTCACCTTCGCGGCGGCGCTCTACGCGGTGTGGCGGCTGCCGCCGATGCCCCCGGCAGGTGGAGGGACCCGCGCAGGTGTTGCCTCGGTCGTGGAGGGTTTCCGCTTCCTGGGCAGGCAGCCGGTGCTCCTGATGAGCTTCCTGGTCGACATCGTCGCCATGGTGTTCGGCATGCCGCGCGCGCTCTTCCCCGCCCTGGCTGGGGAGTTCTACGGAGGAGGAGCGGCCACTGTCGGTGTGCTGACGGCTGCGATCGCAGTCGGAGCTGTGGTGCCCGTGCTGCTCTCCGGACTGCTGCGCAACGTGCACCGGCATGGCCGAGCCGTTGTGGTGTCCATCGTCGTGTGGGGGCTGGCGATCGCGGCGTTCGGCTTCACCCGCCGGCTGTGGCTCGGCCTGCTGTGCCTCGCGGTGGCGGGAGCGGCCGACGCCGTGTCAGCGGTGTTCCGATCGACCATCCTGCAAGAGGCGACACCCGATGAGCTGCGCGGCCGGCTGGGAGGGGTGTTCATCGTCGTCGTGGCGGGAGGGCCGCGGCTCGGCGACGTGGAGTCGGGGTCGGTGGCCGCACTGACCTCGACCGAGTTCGCCGTCGTCAGCGGCGGCGTGGCCTGCGTGTTCGGCGTACTCGCTCTCGCCGCCGCTGTTCCTGCCTTCGTGCGGTTCGACGCCCGCAAGCTGCGTCATGGGCAGGGGCAGCTCGACCTCGTCCCCGACGCGGAAGAGCCTGCCTAGCCAAGTGCTGCGGCCGCCACCCGTAGGTCGTGGACCAGGGCCGAGTACGCCGCCTCCCGGTCGTCCGCGCGCAGCACGGCCGACGGATGCGGGGTCACGAGGAAGCGCTTGGTCCCCAGCGTCGTCTCGCGTTCGATCAGGGTTCCCCGGTCGCGGGTCACCTTCACACTGGTGCCGAGCAGGGAGCGGATCGCGGTTGCCCCGAGGAGGACCACCAGCTCCGGGTCGATGGCGCGCAGCTCGGCAGTGAGCCAGGGCTTGCAGGCCTCGACGTGAACGGTGTCCGGCGTGGCGTGGATTCTGCGCTTCGGAGTCGGCGTGAAGCGGAAGTGCTTGACGGCGTTGGTCACGTAGGTCGCGCTCTTGTCGATGCCGGCCTCCTCCAGAGCCTTGACCAGGAGCCGGCCCGCGGGGCCCACGAAGGGCTTGCCGTCGCGGTCTTCGACGTCCCCGGGCTGCTCACCGACGAGGACCAGACGTGCCGTCGCCGGGCCGCGGCCGAAGACGGTCTGCGTGGCCGGCTCCCAGAGCGGGCAGCCACGGCACCCGGCGGCGGCGTCGCGCAACGCGGTGAGGCTGCCGCGCTCGGGCAGGTAGGCCGCGGCAGTCGGCCAGTCGGGCGGGACCTTGACGCTCACGACCCGAACAGTGCCCGCAGGTTGTTGATGAAACCCAGGGCGAGCGCCAGCAGGAAGGAGGTGACGATCACGCCGACGAGAAGCTTCGCTGACCCGCCGCGCTTGCTCGCGGCCTCGGCGAACTTGCCGGTGCCCTGGATCATTCCTTCGATCGTGTAGGGCGAGTAGGCACGTTTGAGCGGCTCGGCGATGTAGGCGGTCGCGGTCCCGGGATCCTCGTCGTCCTGTGTGGGGTCGCTGCCGATCGCCGGCGGCGGGTGGGCCGGGTCCAGCCGCGAGAGCGGCACATGGAAGGGGCGGTCGGGGTCCACGCAGTCAGGGTCTCACCGAATCGCCACGGGCGCGGCGCCGTACTCGCGCCCCGTTATCCGACACTCACCTGGTAGTTGCCGCCGCCGACGGTCCCACCGGTGTCGAGCTTCCACATCGGGTCGGTGGGCTTGGTGACGGTGAGCCGAGCCGTGTCGTGGTCCTTACCCGGCTCACCGTTGTCTGTGACGGTCAGCGTGCAGCGGTAGCCGCTCGCGCCGTTGTAGGTGCACGCTCCGACCAGGGTTGCGGCCGACCCGCTGGCGTTGAAGCGGTCGACGCCGTCAGCGGCCACCGTGTTGCCGTTCCCGTCATCGAACCGGTACTGGCCCGAGGGCGCCTGCGCACCGGAGGTGTAGGCACCGGAGACGGTGAGCTTGTGCTTCGCGCCGCCCTCCAGCCACCAGCCGCCGCCGCTGCCCTTGCCGGGAGTGCTGGGCGGCGGGGGAGTGGGACCGACGGGCGTCACGGACGGCAGCACGACGCCCGCCCAGGTGATGGCCACCGAGGCGCTGGCCGCACCGGCGCGCACCGTGACGACCTGGTTCCCGGGCAGGTCGGACGCCGCCTGAGCGGTCGCCCCGCCCGTGCTCCGGCTCCAGAGCTCGGTGCTGCGCACCGATCCGACGCCGCTGGCCGACCAGGTAAGCGGCATGTCGGGCACGGGGTTGCCTGCGGCATCGAGCACGGTGGCCTTGAGCTCGTCGAGCTGACCGGTCACCGACGCGGGCGTCTTCGCCGAGAGCACGATCGAGGCGGGCGTGCCGGTGGAGACGGCGGTGCCCGGCGGATATGCCGCGGACCACAGGCCGTGGACGGTGTCGCTCGCCGTCGCGGTGCCGTAGGCGCGCACGGTCCAGGTGCCGGCCTCCGGGGTCGGGAAGCTCAACCGCTGGTTCGGCTGCGACGAGCAGAACGCCGAGTAGCCGTTGGGCTGCTGGGTCGGGTCGCAGCGCAGGAAGGTCGAGGTCACCGCGCCCGACGGCGAGGTCACGTCCATGTCGACGATCTGCGGGTAGGTGCCCCAGTCGGCCATGACGTCGAGGGAGACCGCACCGGGTCGCACGGCATAGCTGGCGCTGAACGATGACAGCCCGGTGTAGTTGCCGAGCGCAGAGCCACCCACCGTGCCCGTGAAGGACTTCACGTCGTACACAGCATCGGACGAGTACGTCGTCCACACGCCGCTCTTGGCGGCTTGGACAGCGGCCGTGAGGTCAACGATGCCGGCGCCCATCGAGTAGGCCTGGTAGGTCGGCAGGGCCCTTCGCGCCGTGGCCTGCAGGATGTCCTTCACCTGCGACGGGGTGAGCCACACGCCCCGGGCGCTGTGCGCGGCCTGCTGCATGACGGCGATGACGCCGGCGACCTGCGGTGAGGCCATCGAGGTACCGCTGGCGACCGCGTAGTAGGGCGTGTCCGCGGGGGAGATGACACCAGTGGTGCCGCTGCTCGCGTCCGCCGCTGCCGTGAGCGCACCGGTGAGGGTGCGCACGCTCACGATGTTGTTGCCCGGTGCCGTGACGGTCGGATGCCAGAAGGGCGAGCCGGGGATGCCTCGCGACGAGAAGAAGGCGAGCTGGTTGACGCTGTCGCTGGCCGCGACCGAGATGGCGTGCGGGTTGACGCTGAAGGCGTTGAGGGCGTCGGTGCGGGGGCCGTCGTTGCCGGAGCCGAAGACCACGGAGATGCCCGCGTTCCACGCGGCGTCGATCGCGCCGTTGACCGGGTCGTCCGGGTCGTAGGCGGTGCCGTAGCCCGGGCCCCACGAGTTGTTGAGCACCCGGATGCCGTACTGGTCCTTGTGGCCGATCGCCCAGTCGAAGGCCCCGAGTACGTTCCACACCTCCGCGACCTCGCCGGTGCCGAGGCCGACGACAGAGGCGCCGGTGGCCACGCCGCGGTAGAGCCCTGGGGTCTCGCTGGCCACGCCATACCCGGCCGCGATCCCCGCCACGTGCGAGCCGTGGCCAGAGGAGTGGTCGGTGGTGACCTGGTTCTCGAGATAGGTGATCGGGTCACCGCCGGTGCTGTCCTGCTTGCCGATCACGTCGACGTTCTGGATCGTCTTGACCGGGGTGCCCTTGCAGAAGGTCGCCGCGGCACAGAGGTCGGGGTGCGTTCCGTCGACGCCGGCGTCGATGACGCCGATGCTCACGCCGCTTCCGTCGTAGGGCAGCGCAGTCCCGGCGCCGACGCCACTGCCGTTCAGGGCAGAGACGCTGGCCGCGTCCAGCAGGTGGATCGAGCTGTTGGCGTAGACGCCCTTGACGTGTGGCATGGCCCGGATCAGGCCGATCGTGTCCAGCGGGGCGACCACCGCTGCGGCCGGCAGGTACCGGAAGCCGTGGACCGAGCCGGCGACCGCGCTGAGTGCCTCCAGGTCCTCGCTGCTGGGCGGCGCGGAGAAGGTGACCACGTAGCCACCGAGGCTCACCGCCTGGGCGGGTGCAGCGCTCAGCAGGGAGGCTGCCAGCCCTGCCCCAGCGGCCACAGCGACAGCCGAGCGGCGGGCACGGGCGGTGATCAGTCGGTTACGCACGCGGAGGAGCCTCGCCTGGTCGACCCCTGGGTTCCATGGCCCGGAAGAACCATTGACCGTCCGTGACCCGGGACGGCGGGGGAAGGGTGCCGCCGTCCGATCTGCCGGGCCGCTGGCGTCACTGTCCGTCGCCGGGCGGCCGGCGGCCAGGTCCGCTTTGACCGGATCGGGCAGCCCGCCCAGCAGCGGCCGGGCGCGTGGCGGGTTCCTGGCAGCAGGAGGAATGGTCGTCGGGGCGGCGAAGACTC
This sequence comes from Frankiaceae bacterium, assembly GCA_030840515.1. Taxonomy (GTDB): domain Bacteria; phylum Actinomycetota; class Actinomycetes; order JAVEEJ01; family JAVEEJ01; genus JAVEEJ01. Next base: position 6,814 of record JAVEEJ010000062.1, read on the forward strand.
CATCCAACGCCACCTGGTGGCACCAGCAGCCGTTCCCTGGAGGGGTCCCCCCATGCGCCGTCGTCGTGTCACGCTCATCGCTGTCGCCGCCGCGATGGTCGGTGGCCTGCTCAGCACCGCCTCGGCGGCCCCTGGCTGCTCCGTGCCGCCGCCGGTCAACGGCACCTGCGTCGGGGCCTCCGGCTTCAGCAGCGACAACGTGGAGCAGGTGAAGTTCGTCCCGTTCGAGGTCGGCACCGCCACCGGCGCCCGCGTCATCGGCCACTACCTGTTCGTCACGTCGTGGAAGAGCTTCTCGATCTACGACATCAAGGACCCGCTGAACCCGGTCCGGATCAGCACCACCCCGATCGGCTTCATGTTCGAGAACGAGGACGTCGCGACCAACGGCAAGATGCTGCTGTTCAGCGAGTCGCTCCCCGGTAACGCGCTGCACGTCTGGGACCTGCAGGACTACGCGAACCCGAAGGAGGTCGGCACCCTCTCCGGCGCCGGCGACCACACCACCAGCTGCCTGTTCAACTGCAAGTACGGCTGGGGCTCGTCCGGCACCGTCAGCGACCTGCGCCGCATCGACGCGCCGA
>JAVEEJ010000071.1 GCA_030840515.1 Frankiaceae bacterium
CGCGCGGGCCGCGGTCGCCGTACTCGCAGCCGCTCTCGTGGCTGCGACTGCGGCGACCGGGCTCGCGCCCGCCGCTGACGCGACCTCCTACCGCGACTGGATCTACTGGCACTACACGGGCGGCAGCTGGCACTACTCGCAGGTAGGGCCGCGCGACGACCGGATGGAAGACGGGGACGTCGCAGGGTGGCGGTTCGGCCGCAGCGCCGCATCGTCGTCGGCGCTGAACCCGCGCAGGTCCGGGGACTACGCGACCTTGTGCCCCGGCCACCCGACGACCGACGACGGAACCCAGGTCGCGTTGGTCATCGACTACGGGACCGAGGCTGACGCTCCCGGCTACCCGACCGCCACCTACTGCCTGACGCTCGGCAGCCATCACCAGGGCACCGACGCGCTCCGCGCCACTGGGCTCAGCCTGCGCAGCGACGGCGGAAGTCTGCTCTGCGCCATCCACGACTACCCGAAGCCGCCGGAGTGCGGGAAGACGGTGGACCGCCCGGCGCCGACGCAGAAGCCGACGCCGCGGACGAGTACGGCGACTACTCCGCCGGCCCAGCCCGCCGGCAGCGGACCGCACGCGCCCAGTGGCTCACAGGCATCACCGGCAGCCGGCTCGCCTGCCTCGGGCTCGCCGCCGGCGCGGATCGTGACGAGGCCGAACGTGACCCGGCTGCCAAGCGCACCTGCCAGCGTCACCGCGCCCCCCGAGGGCACGGTCGCGCAGGACGGCGTCGGTAGCGACGGGCCTCCGTCGAAGGATCGGAAGCTGCCCACCGGACTTCTCGCCGGCGGCCTACTCGTCGCGGCGCTCGGCGGCGCGGCCGCGGTGCGGGCACGCCGATGACCAGGCTGCCGCGGCCACTGCACCCCGCGGCCTGGTGGCTGTGGGCACTCGGGCTCGGCGCGGCCGCGACCCGCACCACCAACCCACTGCTGCTCGCGCTGGTGATGGCGGTCGCGGGCTACGTCGTCGTCGCCCGGCGCTCCGATGCGCCATGGGCGCAGTCCTACGGCGTGTTCCTCAAGCTCGCGCTCGTCGTACTCGTTCTGCGACTCCTCCTCGCCGTGTTGTTCAGCGACCCCTTTGGCACGCACGTCCTGGTGGAGCTTCCGCAGCTGCCGCTGCCGGACTGGATGGCAGGTGTGCGGATCGGCGGCGACATCACGGCCGAGGCGCTGGCCTTCGCCGGCTACGACGGGCTGCGGCTGGCCGCACTGCTCGTCTGCGTCGGCGCCGCGAACTCACTCGCCAGTCCCGCGCGGCTGCTGAAGGCACTCCCCACCGCGCTCTATGAGGTCGGTGTAGTCATCACGGTCGCCGCGTCGTTCGCGCCACAGGCGGTGACCAGCCTCGGTCGGATCCGCGAGGCGCGACGGCTGCGCGGCCGCCGATCACGCGGCCTGCGCGCGGTACGGGGGCTCGCGCTGCCGGTGCTCGAGGGTGCGCTCGAGCGATCGGTCGACCTGGCCGCCGCCATGGACTCGCGTGGGTTCGGCCGACGGGGGGCGGCGTCGACGGCACAGCGCCGGCTGAGCGCCGTACTCGTCCTCACCGGACTGCTCGCGGCGATCGGCAGCCTCTATGGCCTGCTCACCTCCGGCACACCGCGCGCGCTGGGGCTGCCGCTGCTGGTGACCGGCTGCCTCGTCGCGGCCGCGGGGATGGTGGTCGGCAGCCGCGGGTCGGCGCGCACCCGCTATCGGCCGGACCCGTGGCGCTGGCCGGAGTGGGTCGTGGCCGCGAGCGGTGTCGCGGCCGCGCTGGCGGTCTCGCTCGGCGACGCCACCGGACGTTTCCCGAGCACCGCGCCGCTGGTCGCACCGCCACTGCCGCTCTGGCCGACGGTGGGGATCCTCATCGCGCTGCTGCCGGCTATCGCCGCGCCGCCGCCGAGGTGGAAGCCTTCCCACGCGGCAGCCGAGACTCCGCTCGAGGCGGTGGCCGCGTGATCCGCTTCGAGCAGGTCAGCGTGCGCTACGCCGACACCGACGCACCGGTGCTGCACGACGTCAACCTGGTCGTGCCGGAGGGCGAGCTGTGCCTGGTGCTCGGCCGCACCGGGTCCGGTAAGTCGACGTTGCTGCGCTGCGTCAACGGGCTCGTGCCGCACTTCACCGGCGGCACGCTCACCGGTCGGGTGACCGTCGCCGGCCGCGACACCCGTACGCACCCACCGCGCGAGCTCGCCGACGTCGTCGGGGTGGTGCCGCAGGACCCGCTCGCCGGCTTCGTCACCGACACCGTCGAGGACGAGCTCGCCTACGGCATGGAGTCGCTCGGCGTCGCGCCGGCCGTCATGCGGCGCCGCGTGGAGGAGACCCTCGACCTGCTCGGGCTTGCCGAGCTGCGCACCCGGCCGCTGCTCAGCCTGTCCGCCGGGCAGCAGCAACGCGTCGCGATCGGCGCGGTGCTCACCACGCATCCCCAGGTGCTGGTGCTCGACGAGCCGACCAGCGCGCTCGACCCGCCCGCTGCGGAGGAGGTGCTCGCCGCGTTGACCCGGCTCGTCCACGACCTCGGGCTCACCGTGCTCGTGGCCGAGCACCGGCTGGAGCGGGTGGTGCAGTACGCCGACCGCGTCATCCACGTCCCCGGACGCGGCCTGCCGGTCGAGATCGGCGCCCCCGCGGATATCCTGCGCGCCGCCGCCGTCGCGCCACCGGTCGTCGAGCTCGGACGGTGGGCGGGCTGGTCGCCGCTGCCGCTGTCGGTGCGCGAGGCACGCCGTCACGCCGAGCCGCTGCGCGCCCGCCTCGCTCAGTTGTCAGTGCCTGGAAGGCCCCCGACCACCGCACGCACTGACAAGTCGGGGGAGGTTCAGGGACTGGTGGTCGAGTACGGCGACCTGCTGGCTCTGCGCGGCATCGACCTCGAGGTGCGCCGCGGCGAGGTGGCCGCGGTCATGGGTCGCAACGGCGCGGGCAAGTCGACCCTGCTACGCGCGCTCGTCGGGCTGCAGCGGCCGAGCTCGGGGACCGTGCGCGTAAGAGGTCGCGACCCGCGCGAGCTGGCCGCCGGGGAGCTGGTGTGCACCGTCGGCTACGTGCCTCAGGAGCCCAGCGACCTGCTCTGGTCGGAGACGGTCGAGGAGGAGTGCACCCACGCCGACGAGGACACCGGCGCCTCTCCGGGAACGGCGGCCGGGCTGCTCGCCGTACTCGCCCCCGACATCTCCCCCGCCGCACACCCGCGTGACCTGTCGGAGGGACAGCGACTCGCACTCGCGCTCGCCGTCGTGCTGGCCGGAGACCCGCCGCTGCTGCTGCTCGACGAGCCCACGCGCGGGCTCGACTACGGCGCGAAACGGCGGCTCACCAGAACGCTGCGAGAGCTCGCGTCGGCAGGTACCGCGGTGCTGCTCGCGACGCACGACGTCGAGCTGGTCGCCGAGTTGGCCGACCGGGTCGTGGTGCTCGCCGACGGGGAGTTGGTCACCGACGGCCCGACGATCGAGGTGGTGTGCGCGTCGCCGGCTTTCGCGCCGCAGGTGGCGAAGGTGATGGCGCCGCTGCAATGGCTGACTGTCGACTCGATCGCCAAGGCACTCGCCGGATGAGCACCAACGCCGTTCGGCTGCGACCGCGCTCGACGGTCGCGTTGGCCGCCGTCTTCTGCGTGGGGCTGCTCGCCTTCACCTGGCCGCTGCTGTCGCCCCGGCTGGCCGAGCACTACGCCGCCAGCAGTCAAGGCCAGCTCGGGCACTCCACCGACGCACCCTGGCTGTTCGTGCTGCTGCTCCCTCTGCTGCTCGCGGTGGTGCTCGCCGAGCTGTCCGAGGGCGGCCTGGACGCGAAAGCGGTGGCGATGCTCGGAGTGCTGTCGGCAGTCGGCGCGGCGCTGCGGCCGCTCGGAGGCGGCGCGACCGGCTTCACTCTGACGCTCGTGCTGCTGATCCCGGCGGGGCGGGTGCTCGGCCGCGGGTTCGGGTTCGTGCTCGGCGCGACGACGCTGCTCGCCTCCGCGCTGCTCACTGGCGGAGTCGGGCCCTGGCTGCCGTTCCAGATGACGGCCGCGGCCTGGGTCGGCTTCTTCGCCGGCTGCCTGCCGCAGCTGCGCGGGAGAGCCGAGGTCGTGATGCTCGCGCTTTACGGCGCGGTGGCTGCGGTGGCCTACGGCTTCCTGATGAACCTGTGGTTCTGGCCTTTCGCAGAGGGCTTCCCCCGCGCGCTGTCTTACATCCCCGGCGCGGACCTCGGCACCAACCTCACGCACTGGCTGCGCTTCTCGGTGAGCACGTCACTGGGCTTCGACCTGCCGCGAGCGGTGACTCACCTGGTCGTGCTGCTCCTGGTCGGACGTCCGCTGCTGCTGGCGTTGCGTCGCGCGGCACGGCGAGCGGCGTTCGACGTACCCGTCGTCTTCGAGCCCTTGGAACAGGCCGCCTGATGCGGATCACGCTGCTGGGCACCGGGGGGGCTGACGGCTGGCCCAATCCGTTCTGCAGCTGCGCCTCCTGTCTCGGTGCCCTGGAGCGCGGCGAGATTCGCGGGCAGAGCGCGGCGCTGGTCGACGGAGTGCTGCTGCTCGACTGCGGCCCCGAGGTGCCGCGCAACGCGCTGCGCCAGGGCATCTCGCTGCGCGACGTGCGGCATCTGCTCATCACGCACGCGCACCCCGACCACGCCGGTGCGGCCGCGTTGATGTGGCGCGGCTGGGTGGAGCGGGAGCGGCCGCTGTGCGTGGTGGGGCCGCCCGCCGTGATCGCCGAGTGCCGTCAGTGGGTCGGGCCCGACGACCCGGTGGACTTCCGCGAGGTGCGCGCAGGGGAACAGCTGAGGGTGGGCGAGTACGACGTGCGCGTGCTCGCCGCTGCGCACGCTGACGAGTCCGTCGGACCTGCCGTGCTCTACGACGTCACAGGTCCCGACGCGCGCCTGCTCTACGCCACCGACACCGCTGCCTTGCCTGAGTCGTCGTTGGTCGACGGCGCTGCTTACGACGGGGTGCTGATGGAGGAGACTTTCGGCGACCACAGCTCGCACGACAGCGACCATCTCGACCTCACGACCTGGCCCGAGCAGGTCCGGCGGTTGCGGGCGGTGGGTGCGGTCACCGACCGCACGCGGCTCGTCGTCACGCATCTCGGCCATCGCAACCCACCCACTGCGGAGCTGGCTTCCCGGTTGCAGGCCTGGGGCGCCGAGGTGCTCCCCGACGGCGCAGTCATCGACCTCGGTGAACCCACCACCGCTTCTCGGGGGCGGCCGCGGCGGACTCTCGTCCTGGGCGGAGCCCGGTCCGGGAAGTCGTCGTACGCCGAATCCCTTCTTGCGGACTCCGACGACGTGACCTACGTGGCCACCTCTGGGCACCGGTCGGACGACCCGGAGTGGTCGGCGCGGGTCGCAGCGCATCGCGAGCGGCGGCCGGCGCACTGGGAGACCGTAGAGACGACCGACCTGGTCGGCCTGCTGCGCTCCGGCACCGGGCCTGTCCTCATCGACTGCCTCACGCTGTGGCTCACCTCGGTGATGGACCGCGTCGGCGCCTGGGACGGCGGGGATTGGCGGGGTGAGGTCGACGCGCTGGTGGACGCCTGGCGTGCGACGGATGCCGTGGTCGTCGCGGTGACCAACGAGGTCGGCTCCGGCGTCGTGCCGGCCTCGGCATCAGGTCGGCTGTTCCGCGACGCGCTCGGCACACTGAACGCCCGCATCGCCGCCAACTCCGAGTCCGTCGTCGAGGTCGTCGCCGGTATCCCCCGCCCGCTGCGCTGACGCGCGGGCAGGAGAGGCTGCATCCATGTCCCCGATCCGCAGCTTCGACCACGTCGGCATCACCGTCGCCGACCTCGACGCGGCCGTGGCGTTCTTCCTGAAGCTCGGCCTCGAGCTCGAGGGGCGCACGTTCCTCGAGGGCGAGTTCTTGGACACCGTCGTCGGCCTTTCCGACGCGCGTACCGAGATGGCCATGCTGCGGGCGCCTGGCGGAGGCGCCGGGCTCGAGCTGGCGACCTTCATCCGGCCCGAGCACCAGCCGGGTTCGCCCGGCGCCATGTCCACCGAGCTAGGCCTGCGCAGCGTGGCGTTCGTCGTCGATGACGTGCGCGCGATCGTCGAACAGCTGGCAGCCGACGGCTACGGCCTGGTCGGTGGCGTCGGAGACTACGAGAGCACCTGGCGCATGGCCTCCGTGCGCGGGCCTGAGGGGATCATCGTCTCGCTGGCCCAGCGCATCGACTAGGAGTCGCCGCCCGCCTGAGCAACCAGCAACAGGGCGAGCCCAAGACCTCCGACGAGACCGGCCGCGACGGCGTTTGACATGTCTCCTGAAGACAGGCCCATCAAGTTCCCTACCGCACCCACAACGCCACCGCCGAACAGCAGGCCTCCGAAGACGAACATGACGACACGGTCTCGGAAGGCCATGCCAGGACTATGACCACAACCCTTCGCTCCCGCAAGGACGGCTTTGACGGTAGGAGAGGATGGGACCCGGTGCTCGTCGCTGATGACGACTCACACGGAGAACCCCTAGGAGAGACGTGTCGCTAGTTCGTGTGCACAACTTCGCGGTGTCGCTCGATGGTTTCGGCACGGGCGAAGGGCAGAGCTTCGAAGCCCCCTTCGGACACGCCGGCCACCGTCTGCACGACTGGTTCTTCCCGACGCGGTCCTTCCGCGCCATGCAGGGGCAGCCAGGCGGAAGCACGGGCATCGACGATGCCTTCGCCGCCCAGTGGGGACCCGGAATCGGCGCGGAGATCATGGGGCGCAACAAGTTCGGCTACCAACGCGGCCCCTGGGAGGACGAGGAGTGGCAAGGCTGGTGGGGCGACAACCCGCCCTTCCACACGCCCGTCGTCGTGCTGACTCACCACGTGAGGCCTCCGCTGGAGATGGAGGGCGGGACGACCTTCCACTTCCTCGATGCGAGCCCCGCCGAGGCTCTTGAGATGGCACGTCAACTCGCCGGCGACCAAGACGTGCGCATCGGCGGAGGACCATCGACGGTCCGCCAGTTCCTGGACGCCGACCTGATCGACCAGATGCACCTCGTCGTCGTGCCGATCGTCCTCGGGCGCGGAGAGCGGCTGTGGGAGAGCCTCGAAGACGTCGAACGACGATTCACCGTCGAGGCGGTCAGCGCTCCGAGCGGCGTCACCCATCTCACCTTCACGCGAACCTCAACCGAGTAGCACGGGCTCGGTGGGCGGCGAGCACCCGCCGATCAACGCCGCCGACTCAGACCTACGACGGCAAGCGCGAGCATCAGCCGTCACTGAGGGGCCTGGGGCGGCCGAGGTGGAATCCCTGGGCAAAGTCGACGCCCTCGTCCCGCAGCATGGTCAAGGCCGCCTGGTCCTCGACGCCCTCCGCGACCGTTTTGAGGCCGAATCCGCGCGCCAAGCTCACGATTGCTCTGACCACGTGAAGGTTTTCGGTGTGAGTGACCAAGTCGCGGACGAACTCGATGTCGATCTTGAGGTGGGTGATGGGCAGCTTCTTGAGGTAGATGAAGCTGCCGAAACCGGTTCCGAAGTCGTCCAGGGCCAAACCGCAGCCAAGTGCAGCCAGTCCACGGGCTAGAGCCTCGCCGGCGGTGATGTCGCGCATGAGCGCGGTCTCGGTGATCTCGAAGACGAGGTTGGCCGGGTCCGCGTGCGCCTTCCGAATCTGCTGCTCGATGAAGGGCAGGAGGTCGGAGGTGTCGATCGAGGCAGCGGAGAGGTTCACCTCGATCACCCGCTGTCCTCGCGCGGCAAGTCGGGTGGCCTGGGTGATGACCCAGCGGTCGATCTCACGGATCAGGCCGTACTTCTCCGCCACCGGCAGGAAGCTGCCCGGCAGGACGACTTCGCCGTCACGTCCGATCATGCGCAGGAGCAGTTCTTCGCCGGCTCGGCCGTCGGCGAGAGGCACGATCGGCTGGGAGTACAAGACCAGCCGGTTCTCGTCGATCGCCTCGCGGATGCGCCCGAGCCACGTGAGAGCGTCGAGCTCGCGTTGGGCGGCCCCCTGTTCCCGCTTCTCTTCGGTGATATCGCGGAAGACGACAACGACACCTTGGAGGGTCGGTCCGCTTCGAAGGGGGACGGATGAATAGGCAACAGGAAAGATCGATCCATCCTTGCGGGTGAAGGCGTCGTCGAGAATGCGAATGCTCCGGCCCTGGATACGGACCTGAAGCAGAGGGCAGTCGCTGGCCGGAACCTTTGTGCCGTCTGCCCGCTGGAAGTGGGACGTCGCATGCATCGGTTTCCCGCGTAGCTCGTCTTCGGTCCACCCCAGCATCGAGGCCGCGGCCGGGTTCATGTAGGTCACCAGCCCCTCGGCATCCAGCGCGTAGAGGCCCTCCGCCATGGTGTCCATGACCACAGCGCGGAACTCTTCAGCCTCCTTTCGTTCGGTGATGTCGACCACGACGTTGCCGACACCGATGATCTCGCCGTCGACATGCACCGGGTAGTAGCTGGCGAGCCAGTGGCCTACGCGGTGCGGATGCGCGGAACTCGGTCTGCTGACTTCCACGTTGCTGACCGTGTCGCCTGCGAGCGCGCGTCGATAGACGTTCTCGAGCTGTGGCCATAGGTCGGGTGTGAGCTCGGAGACGCCAAGACCGATGCACTGCTCGACAGACCGGCCATCAATATCGGCCAGCGTCTGATTGATGCGAAGGACGTTCAGGTCGCGATCGACCAGTTTGAAACCGATCGGAGTCGCCGCCTCGATGCTCTGCAAGAGGGTGGCCAACTGCGTGGCCTCACGTTCCGCGTGGCGCAGCGCGAGCTCCAGTCGCTTCTGGTCTTCGATATCGGTCGCAGTCCCTATCCACAGGTCGATCTCACCCGCAGCATCGCGAAGCGGGATGGCGCGAAACGCATGCCATCTGAAGACTCCGTCGAAGCGGCGGATCCGGTACTCCAGCGAGTAGGCAGTGCCGGACATCGTCGCGTGTTGCCAGGCATGTGCGGCTCGCTCGGCGTCCTGAGGATGGACGAGCCAGAGCCAATCCCACTCGTAGTTGGCTTCTCGTGGGCAGCCCGTGTAGTCCGTGCCCTGCCGGTTGAAGTACGTGGTCGCCCCGTCCGGAGACGCCGTCCACACGATGTGGGGGATCGACTCGGCAATCATCTCGGCTGACTGCCGGTCCGCGAGAGCAGCGTCAAACCGAGGCGCCCGAACGTCCGGCCGAGCAGTCGCCGGGAGCGGGGAGGTAGTCATGAGTGAACCGTCGGTATGCACCCCCGGGGTGCCAACAGAGCCGAAGGTCCCGGCTTCAGATGGGGCCTTCGGCCTGGTACGTCTGGTCAAGTTCGTAGAGCCGGGCCGCCGCCTGCCGTGAGATCTTCAGGCGCTTCGCCACGTCCGTAAACGACAAACCACCGTCATCCACAAGCGAGCGGACGACAGCGGCCCGCATGGACGCGATGGCGCGCTCGTACTCCCGGAAGGCGTCAGCTGAGCTCAAGCGGGTCTCCCGCCCGCCGGCCGCGACCAGCTCGTCGACGACATCAACGATCGAGCGACCCGCGTTCCGCGCCTCACAACCTTCCCGCAACGCGACGACGGCGCTCTCGATCGCCACGCAGGCCTGGCGAGCAGCGTCTTCGACCCGCTCAACCGCTTCGAGGAACCAGTCCTCGGTCATCGAGTGCTCACAACATGCACGTGTCCACCATCGCATGGCGGGCCTGAATCTCCCGGACAGATGTGGCCCCACCGTTCGAGCCGGACAGCCGGCGTCGGGTGAGCGGATCCGGTTGTGGACAACCGTCTTCCGCGGAAGATCCGTGTCAGACCCTCGCGGTGTGATGGCCTCATGGAGACGATGAACGAAGTAGCGACGTTGTCCGATGACGAGTTGAAACAGGCCGTGGTGACGTGGTCCGGCCGCGTCAACGCGGGCTACGCCCAGCTCCTGCTCGCGATCGGCGAGGTGGACGCGCGAGGGACGTGGAACGGGTACGGCGTGCTCTCCTGCGCGCACTGGCTCGGGATCACCCTCGGCATGGCCACCGTCACCGCACACGAGCACGTGCGGGTCGCCCGCAAGCTCCGCGAGCTGCCCAAGGTCGCCGACGCGATGGTCGCCGGGCAGCTGTCCTTCAGTCAGACGAGAGCGATCACTCGGATC
>JAVEEJ010000103.1 GCA_030840515.1 Frankiaceae bacterium
CCGACCGGCCCGACCTGGTGCGATCCCTGACCCTGGTGAACTCGGTCGGCGGCGCTCCCGGCCCGGGTGATCGGCTCAGCGACCGCTCCTACCTGCGGTGGGCGCTGGGCGCCGTCAGCGAGCTGCATCCGCTGGAGATGGCCCGGCTTGTCCCCAGGGCCCTGCGCGACTTCGTGCCCTCCGCGCTGCGGCACCCGTTGGCCTTCGGATCCACCGCGCTGCTGGCGCTCAGGGCGTCGCTGGCCGACGAGGCCAGCCGGTTAGTCGCCGACGGGATGCCGCTGCTGCTGATCTGGAGTGACCGCGACCGGCTGGTGGCACCGGGCCGGCTCAGCGAGGTCACGGCGCAGCTGCCGCCGGAGGTCGTCCGCGGGCGGCATGGGTGGCTGCTGTCGTCACCGAGCCACTTCGCCGAGCTCTTGCGCAACGCGCTGGTCGTGCACGCGATGCTCGAGCGACGCGACCGCGGCGACGTCATCCGGCTCCCCCGCGGCACCGAGCTGCGTCAGCTCATCCCGCACGAGCGGCGCCGTCGACGCAGGCCCGGCGGTGCGGCGGACCGGCGCGATCCGGGCACCGGCGCGTGAGCCGGCGACTCACCTGGCCTGGGTATCCGCACCCGCTCGGTGCCGTGTGGGACGGGCAGGGCACGAACTTTGCGCTCTACGCCGAGGGGGCTGAGGCCGTCGACCTCTGCCTGTTCGACGAGAGCGGCCGTGAGGAGCGCATCCCGCTGGAGGAGATGACGTTCCACGTGTGGCACGGCTACCTCCCTGGTGTCGGTCCCGGCACCCGTTACGGCTATCGGGTCGACGGCCCTTACACGCCCTCGCTCGGGCAGCGCTGGAACCCGAGCAAGCTTCTGGTCGACCCCTATGCCCTCGCGATCGACGGCGCGTTCACCCTCGACGACGCGGTTTTTGGATTTCAGCGCGGTCGGTTGAAGGAGGACCTGCAAGACCACCGCGACAGCGCCCGCTTCGTGCCGCGCGGTGTCGTCGTGCACGACGTCTTCGACTGGGGCGACGACCTTCGACCGCACCACCCACTCGCCGACACCGTCATCTACGAGCTGCACGTCAAGGGGTTCACCGCAGCCCACCCGGACATCCCGATGGAGCTGCGCGGCACGTACGCCGGGCTCGCCCACCCGGCCGCGATCGAGCACCTGCGCGCCCTCGGCGTCACGGCGGTGGAGCTCATGCCCGTGCACCACTTCGTCAGCGAACCCGCGCTGCTGGCTCGCGGTCTGACCAACCACTGGGGCTACAACTCGCTCGGGTTCTTCGCCCCGCACGCGGCGTACTCGTCCTCCGGCAGCTCCGGCCAGCAGGTCACCGAGTTCAAGGCGATGGTGCGCGCACTGCACGAGGCCGGCATCGAGGTGCTGCTCGACGTGGTCTACAACCACACCTGCGAGAGCGACCGGCTCGGGCCGACGCTGTTCCTCCGCGGCATCGCGAACGAGGCCTACTACCGGCTCGATGAGTCCGACAAGAGCGAGTACGTCGACTACACAGGAACCGGCAACACCCTCGATGTGCGACACCCGCACTCACTGCAGCTCATCATGGACTCGCTGCGCTACTGGGTCACCGAGATGCACGTCGACGGGTTCCGCTTCGACCTCGCCGCCGCGCTGGCTCGCTCGATGCACGACGTCGACAAGCTGTCGGCATTCTTCGACGTCATCCACCAGGACCCGGTGATCTCCCGGGTCAAGCTCATCGCCGAGCCGTGGGACCTCGGCGAAGGCGGCTACCAGATCGGCGAGTTCCCCGCGCTGTGGACCGAGTGGAACGGCAAGTACCGCGACACGGTCAGGGATTTCTGGCGCGGGTACGGCGGACTGCGCGAGTTGGCCTTCCGGCTGTCCGGCTCGTCCGACCTCTACCAGGACGACGGCCGGCGGCCTTTCGCGAGCATCAACTTCATCACCGCACATGACGGGTTCACCCTGGCCGATCTGGTGTCCTTCGAGTCGAAGCACAACGAGGCGAACGGCGAGGACAACCGGGACGGGAGCAGCGACAACCGGTCCTGGAACTGCGGCGTCGAGGGACCGACCGACGACCCGTCGGTGCTGGCGTTACGGGCACGGCAGCGGCGCAACCTGCTGGCCACGCTGCTGCTGTCCACCGGTGTGCCGATGGTGTCGATGGGCGACGAGCTCGGCCGCACCCAGCGCGGGAACAACAACGCGTACTGCCAGGACAACGAGATCTCCTGGGTCGACTGGGCCGGCGCCGACCTCGGCTTCCTCACCTTCGCGCAGGGGCTGGTGGCGCTCCGACGACAGCATCCGGTACTGCGCCAGCGCGCGTTCTTCCGCGGGCGTGCACTCGGTGACGGCATGCCGAAGGACATCGGCTGGTTCGGGCCCGACGGTCTGGAGCTCGACGACGCGCATTGGTTCGACCCGCAGCTGCACACGATCGGGATGTACCTCGCCGGCGACGGGATCAAGACCCGCGGGCCGCGTGGGGAGCGAATAGTGGACGACAGCTTCCTGCTGCTACTCAACGGCTCCGGTGACGACCTCGGGTTCACGACCCCTGGCTACCCGTGGGCCACCGGCTACGAGGTCGCGGTCGAGACCACAGGGTCGACGTACTCGTCCCCGCTGGCGGCCGGCGACACCGTGCAGCTCATCGGTCGCTCGTTGGTCCTGCTGCGGGCGCTCAGGCAGTAGTCAGCAGGCCCATCTCCGCGGGTCCGGCGAGCAGCGGGTGATGCGGCTGCACGCGCACCGTGTAGCCGAATCCGCCGCCGCGCTCGAGCGGCACCTCGGCGTCGAAGCGGTGCTGGCCGCTGTCGTAGCCCTCGATGTGCTGCATGGTCATGAGCTGAGGCGCATTGATCTCGTCGAGCTCGTCGACGGGTCCGTAGGCAGCCTGCACCTCGACGTCCTCGGGCGAGAGACCGGCGAGGTCGACGTAGGACCGCAAGGTCAGCGTGGCGCCGAGCTGTGGGGTGTCGCCGACACCTTCGGCTTCCACGTGTACGACGCGCACCCGCGGCCAGGCGGCCCGGACTCGCTGCTCCCACGCCGCCAACTCGCGCCCACCCTTGAGGTCGTCCTCCGCCAAGCGTCGTGAGGAGCCCGCGGCTGGGGTGTAGAGCTGCACGACGTAGTCGCGGACCATGCGGCTGGCGAGCACCTGGGGGCCGAGTGACTGCAGGGTGTGGCGCACCATCTCGATCCAGCGCCGCGGCAGGCCGTCCGCGTCCACGTCGTAGAAGCGCGCGCGCACCTGGTTCTCGATCAGCTCATAGAGCGCCGCCGACTCGAGGTCGTCGCGCCGGTTGGGGTCGACGACTCCGTCAGCAGTGGGGATCGCCCAGCCGTTGGCGCCGTCGAACATCTCGTCCCACCAGCCGTCGCGGATCGAGAGGTTGAGGCCTCCGTTGAGTGCCGACTTCATGCCGCTGGTTCCGCAAGCCTCAAGCGGTCGCAGCGGGTTGTTGAGCCACACGTCGCAGCCGGGGTAGAGCCGACGCGCCATGCCGATGTCGTAGTCGGGCAGGAACGCGATGCGGTGCCGCACCGCGGGGTCGTCAGCGAAGCGGACGATCTGCTGGATCAGCGCCTTGCCGCCGTCGTCCGCCGGGTGGGACTTGCCGGCGATGACCAGCTGGATAGGCCGCTTGGGGTCGAGCAGCAGCGCCTTGAGCCGGTCGGGGTCGCGCAACATCAGCGTCAACCGCTTGTAGGAGGGGACGCGACGGGCGAAGCCGATGGTCAGCACGTCGGGGTCGAAGGCGGTGGACACCCAGCCCAGCTCACCCTCTCCGGCACCGCGGTGCAGCCACGAGGTGCGCAGCCGGTGGCGGACGTCTTCCACGAGCTGCGCACGCAGCACCCGGCGGGTCGCCCAGACGGACTCGTCGGAGACCTTGGCGATGCCCTCCCAGCCCTGTGCCTCCTCGACCAGCTCCGGGCCGATCTCGCGACTGGCCAGGTCGAGCACCTCACGGGCGACCCA
>JAVEEJ010000106.1 GCA_030840515.1 Frankiaceae bacterium
GCGCGCCGCCTCCAGCGACCGGGCAAGCCGCTCGATCTCCTCTTCGCCGGCCGTGACCCGGCTGCGCGCCGCCGCCACCTGGCCCGTCAACCGGGCGAGCCCCTCGCGGCGGTCAGCCGCGGCACGCGCGGCCGCGGCAACCCGCTGCTCCTCTTCGGCCAGCTCCGCCTCGCGAGCAGCCCGCAGTGCCTCAGCGTGGGCAAGCGCCGCCCTGCCGGTCTCGAGCTCGGTCGCCAGGCCGGCGTGCTCCTGGCGAGCCGCCGCGGCCTCCGCCTCGAGCGCCTCTGGGTCGCGACCGTCCGCGGCACCGACCCGCGCCTCGTCCTCGGCCTGGGCGGCGGCCAGCGAGCGCTGCCGCTCTGCCGCCAGGGAGGCGGTGCCGCGGAAGCGCTCGCGCAGGCTGGACAGCCGGTACCACAGCTCTTGGGCGCGGGCGAGCCGCGGCGCGTCGGCGGCAACCTCACGTTCGAGTGCCTCCTCGCGCGCTGTCAGCTCGGCGAGGTCGCGTTCGACGATCGAGCGGCGCTCGCGTACGGCCGTCTCGTCGGCCACCTCCTGCTCGAGGGTCGCCCGCATGGCCACCAGGTCGTCTGCCGCCAGCCGCAGCCGAGCGTCACGCAGGTCCGCCTGCACGGTGGCGGCGCGACGGGCCACCTCTGCCTGCTTGCCCAACGGCTTGAGCTGGCGTCGCAGCTCCCCGGTGAGGTCCTGGATCCGGGTCAGGTTGGCCTGCATCGCCTCGAGCTTGCGAAGCGCCTTCTCCTTGCGCTTGCGGTGCTTGAGGACGCCAGCGGCCTCCTCGATGAACCCGCGGCGCTCCTCCGGGCCCGCCTGGAGCACCGCGTCGAGCTGGCCCTGGCCCACGATGACGTGCATCTCGCGGCCGATCCCGGAGTCGCTGAGCAGCTCCTGGACATCGAGCAGCCGGCAGGGATCGCCGTTGATCGCGTACTCGGACCCGCCGTTGCGGAACATGATCCGCGAGATCGTGACCTCGGCGTAGTCGATCGGCAGCGCGCCGTCGGTGTTGTCGATGGTGAGCACGACCTCGGCCCGCCCGAGCGGCGCGCGCCCGGCCGCGCCGGCGAAGATGACGTCCTCCATCTTGCCGCCACGCAGGCTCTTGGCCCCCTGCTCGCCCATGACCCAGGCGATGGCGTCGACGACGTTGGACTTGCCCGAGCCGTTGGGACCGACCACGCACGTGATCCCCGGCTCGAAGCGCAGGGTGGTGGTCGAGGCGAACGACTTGAAGCCCCGCAGCGTCAGGCTCTTGAGGTGCACGGCTCGCTCTTCGGATCGTCGAGAAACAGGCGGCGGGGAAGGCCAGTCACGACCCTAGCGGCAGGTTCTCCGGAAATGACGGAGGGACGCACCCTTGCGGGCGCGTCCCTCGGTGGATCAGGTGACCGGTTATGCGAGCGCGGGCTCCGCGTCAGGCACGATCTGCAGCAGGTCGTCGGACACGTTCACCCGGGCGGCCAGTGCCTCGTTGATGCTCCGGAGCCGACCGACCTCGGTCTCGAGCTCCTCTACCCGACGCCGCAGCCGGCGGTTCTCATCGACAACCCGAAGATCCGGGGAGATGCCGACGTGACCGAGCAGGGCCTTCGCCATGTGCTTCCTCCGCTGAGCGCTCGTGCCGTCTGATGGTCGTGCCTTCTGGTGGTGCTGTCTGGTGCTGCCGTGTGTGGCCGTTTCCGCGCTGTGAGCCCGCCGTCAGGGAGTGGCGAGGAGGTGTGCGCGATGAGTCAAGGGTCGCACGGCAACGGCCCCCGGTCAACCCCGGTAACGGTCAGGTTACGGGTGTAACCGCAGGTCAGCGGCCTGAAACGGCCGGTTCACGCCCGTCGGAGGGCTACCAGTGGGGGTGGCGGGGCACCGGCTGGCAGCGTGGGCAGCGGTAGGAGGAGCGGCTCATGAAGGCCTCCCGGCGGATGAGCGAGCCGCAGCGGTAACAGGGTGCACCCTCACGCCCGTACACGTTCAGCGAACGGTCGAAGTAACCCGACTCGCCGTTCACGTTGACGTACAGCGAGTCGAAGGAGGTCCCGCCCTGCCGGAGCGCGTCCGCGAACACCTCTCGCAGGTGGCCCAGCAGCTCCCGGACCTTGGGCTTCGGAAGGCCCTCCGTCGCCCTCGCCCAGTGCAGCCGGGCCCGCCAGAGGGCCTCGTCCGCGTAGATGTTGCCCACCCCTGAGATGAGGCCTTGGTCCAGCAACGCCCGTTTGATCCCGGTCCTGCGCCGTCGCAGCGCGGCCACGAACGCCTCATCGTCGAACGCCTCCTCCAGAGGGTCCGGTGCGACGTGCGCAAGCGCCGGCGGCACCGGCTCGCCGTCCTCGATGACCGCCAACCCGCCGAAGGTGCGCTGGTCGACGAAGCGCAGCTCGTCCCCGCCGTCGCTGAACCGGACCCGCACATGCAGGTGCGCCTCCTCGGGCGCCTCCTGCGACTCGACGAGAAGCTGTCCGCTCATCCCCAGGTGCGCCTGCAGCGCCTCCCCGGTGTCGAGCGGCATCCAGAGGAA
>JAVEEJ010000118.1 GCA_030840515.1 Frankiaceae bacterium
TCGCGGCGCCGATCGCCCCCTACGCCGAGACACGGGAGCGAGTACGACGCATGGTGGCCGAGGTCGGCGCGCGCTTCTTGCTCGTGTGGGTCTCCACTCCACTGGCGGTGTGCGAGCAGCGCGACCGCAAGGGCCTCTACGCCAGAGCTCGACGCGGGGAGACCACCAGCTTCACCGGGATCGACGACCCCTACGAGGAGCCCACCGACGCCGACCTGGTCGTGGACACCTCCGCCCTCTCGCTGGAGGCAGCCGTCGCCCAGATCACCGCGCTCCTCTAGCCCGCCGTGTAGCGCCGAAGCGCGCTCCTCGTCGAAGCCGCAGGGCGGCTCAGTCCAGGAACCGGGCGTACGCGCTGTTGCCGATGCACGAGGCGATCTCGTCGTAGTTGTCGACGATATCCCCGATGCTGCCGGCGTTGATCTTGCGCATCGCGGTGGACACCGGATGCGCGGGAAGGCCCAGGCCCCCGAAGAGCTCGTCCAGGACGCCCTGCCGCCGCGCTGGCTCACAGAGGTCCCGCTCGTAGAAGATCGTGAGCCGCGGCAGGTCTCCGAGCACCAGGTCGTCAAGCTGGCCCGCCAGCTCACGGTGACGGATGGCGAGCAGCAGCTCCTCGGGATCGACGCGGATGCGGGGCCGTTCGCGGCCGTCGCCTTCGAGGAAGCGCCCGCGGGCACCGGCGTCCTGCGCCTTGACAGCGTTCAAGGTGAAGTTCGACAGCGCATGCCTGAGCAGGTTCTCCCGACGGAGGTTGACGATGAGCCAACCGTCATCGTGCATTCTCCGCAGCCACCCGGCCGGGTCGTCGACACCCTGCCAGTCCATGAGCTGGTAGAGCTTCACGTGAAAGCCCCACGCATTCGGCAGTGCGGCGGCGCGCAGCGACTCGACATAGAGCCGAGGCGAGTGGACCCGCCCCCGAAGCACCTCGTGGCCGAAGCTCGCGCTCGGGTGGCTCTCGACGAGGCTCCCTAGCAGCGTGCTGCCGGTGCGGCCCTGCGCGAACAGCACGAATCGCAGCTCGCTCGCTTCCGGATGACGCCGGGCGCGTCGGGCCCGGCGGTAATGACGAACCTGCTCACGCAGCGGCACCGGTGGTAGTGAAGGGGACCCTGCGCGCGGCATCTGCGCCCGGAGCTCCGACAAGGAGCTCACGTTCGCCGACCGCTCCGGAAGGGCAGAGCGCCTTGCTCACATCCAGCCATGCGCCGCCCTCCCCCAAGCCGACGAACCACCGCGATACGTGACGCGGGCGGAGCCGCTGAAGCTCTTCCAACCGGCACATTCCGTTTGAGAAGTTACCGCCTCCAGCCTGCGGAAAGCTGTCGAATGGCTGGGTAGGTCTCTCACGGCCGCGGCCGGGATGTGCCCCGCGCCGGCGACGCTGCGGCGTGCCGCCTACAGGATCATCCCGCCGGCGACCGTGGCCCCGGTTCCCTCGTCGATGAGGATGAAGCTGCCTGTCGAGCGGTTGCGGCGGTACTCATCGGTGAACAGCGGCTGGGTCACCCGCAGCCGGACGCGCCCGATCTCGTTGAGGGACAGCGACTCCGCCGACTCGTCACGGTGCAGCGTGTTGACGTCGAGGCGATAGGTGAGCTCGCGTACGACGACGCGTGCGTTGCGAGTGGTGTGCTTGATCGCCCATCGACTGCCCGCGGTGAGGCTCGCGGCGTCGCCCATCCAGCAGATCATCGCGTCGACGTCCTGCGTGACGTCGGGTGCGTTGCGGACTCGGCAGATCATGTCGCCCCGGGAGACGTCGAGGTTGTCGGCGAGCCGCACCGTCACGGCCATGGGCGGAAAGGCCTCCTCGACCGGACCGTCGAACGTCTCGATCGCGGAGATCGTGGTGCTCAAGCCGCTCGGCAGGACCATCACCTCGTCGCCGACCTTCATGACGCCGCTCGCCACCACGCCGGCGTACCCGCGGTAGTCATGCCACTCGTCGCTCATCGGCCGCACGACCCACTGGACGGGGAAGCGCACGTCGATGAGGTTGCGGTCGGAGGCGATGTGGACGTCTTCGAGGTGGTGCAGCAGCGAGGAGCCGTCGTACCACGGCATCTGCTCAGAGCGCGTCACGACGTTGTCGCCGTTCAGCGCGGAGATGGGGATCACGGTGAGGTCCGGGACGTCGAGCTTGGCGGCGAACTCCCGGAACTCGTGCTTGATCTCCTCGTAGCGCTGCTCGGACCAGTCGACCAGGTCCATCTTGTTCACGCACAGCACCATGTGCGGCACGCGCAGCAGCGTCGACAGGAACGCATGCCGACGGGTCTGCTCCAGGATCCCCTTGCGTGCGTCGACGAGCACCAGCGCGAGGTTCGCCGTACTCGCGCCCGTCACCATGTTGCGCGTGTACTGGATATGCCCCGGGGTGTCGGCGATGACGAACTTGCGCTTGGCCGTGGCGAAGTAGCGGTAGGCGACGTCGATGGTGATGCCCTGCTCCCGCTCGGCGCGGAGGCCGTCGGTCAGCAGAGCGAGGTTGGTGTAGCCCTCACCGCGCTGGGCGCTCGTGCGCTCCACCGCTTCGAGCTGGTCGGCCATGACGGCCTTGGAGTCGAACAGCAGCCGGCCGATCAGCGTCGACTTCCCGTCGTCGACCGACCCCGCCGTCGCGAACCGCAGCAGCTCCATCAGAAGTAGCCCTCGCGCTTGCGGTCCTCCATGGCTGCCTCGCTCATCCGGTCGTCGGCCCGCGTCGCGCCGCGCTCCGTGACGCGGGTGACAGCCACCTCCGCGATCACGTCCGCATAGCTCGCCGCCAGCGACTCGACCGCGCCGGTGCAGGTCATGTCGCCGACGGTCCGGTAGCGGACCGTCCGCGTCTCCACCAGCTCTCCTTCGCGCGGCGCGGTGAAGGGGCCGGTGGCGAGCAGCATGCCGTCGCGCTCGAAGACCTCGCGACGATGCGCGAAGTAGATCTGCGGCAGGTCGACACTCTCGCGCGCCAGGTACTGCCACACGTCCAGCTCGGTCCAGTTGGACAGCGGGAAGACGCGGATGTGCTCGCCGGGAAAGTGCCGGCCGTTGTACAGCGACCACAGCTCGGGTCGCTGGTTCTTCGGGTCCCACTGCCCGAACTCGTCGCGGAAGGAGAAGACCCGCTCCTTCGCGCGCGCCTTCTCCTCGTCCCGTCGGGCGCCGCCGAAGACGGCGTCGAACCGGTTCGCGTTGATCGCGTCGAGCAGTGTGGTGGTCTGCAAGGGGTTGCGCAGGCCGTCGGGCCGTTCGCGCACCCGCCCGGCAGCGATCGAGTCCTCGACGGAGGCCACGACCAGCCGCAGCCCCATCTCCTCGGCTCGGCGGTCCCGGTAGGCCAGCACCTCGGGGAAGTTGTGCCCGGTGTCGACGTGCATGACCGGGAACGGGATTCGGCCCGGCCAGAAGGCCTTCTCGGCGAGGCGCAGCATGACGATGGAGTCCTTGCCGCCCGAGAAGAGCAGCACCGGGCGCTCGAACTCCGCGGCGACCTCGCGGAAGACGTGGATCGACTCCGCCTCGAGCCAGTCGAGGTGGTCGAGTTCGTAACGCAGATGGTGCATGCGCTCACCGTAGCGAGCGAACCTGCTCCGCCAACGGCCTCCCTGGCGTTGGGAAGGCCGTGGGTGGACGATGGCCCCGTGCCCCCCAGCACGCTCGTCGCCGTACTCGTGGCCATCGTTGTCACGGGTTGGCTGCTCGTCGCGCTGAACGCCGAGCGCAGAGCCGGAAGGCAGACGGCGGGCGAGTACGGCGAACGCGCTCGGCTCGGCGAGGTGGTCGAGGCCACCCCCGACCTGGTCCTCATGATCACGGCGGACGGTCATCCGCTGTACGCGAATGCGGCCGCTCGTCAGCTGTTACGGCTCACACCCGACGGTGACCTGCCGACAACGATGGCAATCGATTACTACGCACCCCGCGATCGCATCCGTTTCCTGCGCGAGGCGATGCCCGCCGCGGACCGCGACGGCGTGTGGAACGGCGAGATGACGTTCCTGTTGCCCGGAGGCACGGAGCTCGCCGTCTCGCAGGTGCTCGTCGCGCATCGGCGAGCCAATGGAACTGTCGACCACTACACCTCGATCAGCCGTGACATCTCCGACCGCCAGCGTCTCGCTGCCCGGCTCGAGCACGTGCGGCGGCACGATGCCTTGACCGGGCTGCCCAACCGGGCGAGCTTCAGCCATCGGCTGGACGTGGCGCTCACGCAACGAGCCGCCGAGCAGGGGCACACCCATCAGGTGGGCGTGCTGATGCTCGACCTCGACCACTTCAAGTACGTCAACGACTCCTACGGACACGACCTCGGCGACGAGCTGTTGATCCGCGCCACCGAGCGCATCGCGTCGGTGCTCGAAGAAGGGGACGTCCTGGCGCGGTTCGGCGGTGACGAGTTCGGTGTGCTGCGTCCCGTGGTGACCGACCCGCGCGAGATCGTCGTCCTTGGAGACTCCGTCCTGGCCGCACTGGCCGAGCCGTTCGCCGTGCTCGAGCAAGACGGAGCGGTCGCCGACGTCCATCTGTCTGCCTCAATCGGCGCCGCCGTGTCGCGCGAGGCGACGGCGGGTGGCGAGGAGCTCGCCCGGGACGCCGACTCGGCCATGTTCCGCGCGAAAGGCCGTGGCCGGGCCCGGTTGGAGCTCTTCGTCGAGGACCTGAGGGCGAGTGCGGTGCATCGGCTGCGCACAGCGAACGACCTGCACCGGGCGCTCGCCGACGGCGAGTTCCGGGTGCTCTACCAGCCCGAGATCAACCTGGGCGACGGGCACCTGCACGCGCTCGAGGCGCTGGTCCGCTGGAACCACCCGACGCGCGGCCTGGTTCCCCCGATCGAGTTCATCCCACTCGCGGAGGAGACGGGTCTCATCACCGCGATCGGCCTGTGGGTGCTCGAGGAAGTCGCCCACAAAGCAGTCGCCTGGCGCAACGCCCGCTTCGACGGCAACCCGGTCGTGGTGTGGGTGAACCTGTCGTCGCGACAGCTGACGCACGAGTCCATGGTGGAGGACATCGCCGGGGTCCTCAATACGGTGGGCGTGCCTCGCGGGTCCCTCGGCCTGGAGATCACCGAGTCGGCGTTGCTCGAGGACACCGACGCGGCCGTCGCGACCCTGCAGCGCCTGCGCGACCTCGGCATCCCGCTGTCCGTGGACGACTTCGGGACCGGCTACTCCTCGCTCACCTACCTCAAACGTTTGCCCATTGACCAGATCAAGGTGGACAAGTCCTTCGTCGGCTCTGTTGGCGTAGCCGACTCGGACGATGCGGCGATCGTTCGCGCCGTCGTCGCGATGGCGGCCGCACTGCGGCTGCGCACTGTCGCAGAGGGTGTCGAGGTCATTGAGCAGTTGGACGCGCTGCGCGCGATGGGCTGCGACTACGGGCAGGGCTTCTACTTCGCCACCCCGCAGCCCGCGACGCACATCCAGCAGCTGTTGGACGCCGACCGCGCGGCTCCGCTGTTCCCTCCGCCGACCGTCCGGCTCCCCGGTGCCGCCCTGCACGTCATCAACGGCGACCTCGGCTGAGCCGCTTCAGATCTTCAGCAGGCCGCCCTGCCGCGGGCCGTCCTTGACGGCGATGAGATTCGCGTTCACGTAGGAGATCTGGTGCTCCACGTGCCACTCAGACGGGTGGTAGGTCGCCATCCGGCTGACCTGGAACCGGCACTTGATGGGCGGCACGAAGTCGGCGTACTCGCTATCGGTGAAGTACCAGAACGAGTTCTCGTTGTAGAAGGCGACGTGTGTCGGGTCCTGCCAGGCACCACGGCCGTCGGTGCTCGGGGTGAGCGAGAGCAGGATGCCCCCGTGCGCCAGCACCCGGTAGAGCTCGTTGAACATCGCGATCTTGTCGGGCACGTGCTCGAGGAAGTCGACCGCGCGTACGACGCCGACGGAGGAGTCTGGCAGCGGGATCCCACCCGTGACGTCGGCGACGATGTCCACATCGGGGCCCTCGTAGATGTCGACGCCGAGATAGCCCGGTGGCTTGTTGTGCGCGGCGCCCATGTCGAGCGCCTTCAGCCCGCGTCGCTCTGACCAGGCAAGTGCCGCCGGCTGGACCCACTGGTCGTAGAGCTGGACCGTCTCGCGCTGGATCTGCGCGTTGATCTCGGGGTCCTTCTGGGTGTTGCGATCATGCACCCGCTGCAGGTAGAGGCACTCGTCGATGTGGTGGAAGTCGGTCTCCTGATAGAGCCGGCACATCAGGTCCTGATCGTCGAGCACGGTGCGCGACGCGTCGTAGCCGCCGGCCTTGTCATAGGTACTGCGGCGGAAGGCCCGCACGTGGTTGGGCTGATACCAGATGTAGCTGCAGTTGTGGGGGGACGGCTCGAGCGCCCGCGTCTCGAGTACGTCGCGACCATCGACCGTCGTCTCACGGGTTGTCCACCCGTACTCAGGCTGGAACGCCACCGGGTCCTTGGAGCCATCCGCGAGGATCTGCGCGCTGTTGCTGTAGACGAACCCGATGTCGGAGTTGGCGTCGAAGGCGGCGACCACCTTCTCGATGGCAGTCGTCGCGAGCAGGTCGTCGTGGTCGAGCTCGACGAGGATCTC
>JAVEEJ010000131.1 GCA_030840515.1 Frankiaceae bacterium
GGAAGACGGCGCTGACGCTCTCTACGAGTCCGGCCACGTCGACCACCATGTCGTTCGTGTTGCCGTGCTGCCTCAGCTCGTCGTTCACCCACATCTTGATGTCCATGTCCTGAGGGTCTGGGACCTCATCGGCCGTCAGCAGCCAGGGACCGCACGGGCTCGAGCCGTCGAACCCCTTGGCGCGCCCCATCTGCACGTGCATCCACGGCTCACCTTCGGGAAGGATGAGGTCTCGAGCCGTCAGGTCCTGGATGTTCATGTACCCGGCCACGCGACCGAGTGCGGCAGCGCGTGGGATGTCGGATCCGCCCTGCCCGATGACAACGGCCATCTCGGCCTCGTAGTCGAGCTCGGACGTCACGGCAGGCTTCACGATCGGATCGCGCGGCCCGACCACGTTGCTCGGCGGCTTGGGCACGACGATCGGCTGGAAGGGAGGCTTGCCGCCGTTCATCCCAGCCATCTCCTGCACGTGGCTGTGGAAGTTGCCTCCGATGACCACCAACGCCCTGGGGCTCGGGACCGGCGGCCCAAGCCGGACGTCCGCGAGCCCGATCCGCGTCGCCCGAGGATCTGAGGTCAGCTCCGCGATGTGCGGACGCAGGAACGGGAGGAGGCCGAGCACGGCGTTCATCCCGGCACCCGGCAGTCCGAGGCCGTCGAGGAGGCCGCCCAGCGGGTAGATGGTGTCGCCTTCCAGGACACCTGGCTGCTCGGATCCTGGGGGGCCAAAGCTGACCAGCTTCATGGCGCAGACGTCCTCGTGTCAGGTGGGGGAAGGCGGTCCAGGACCGCCCCATGGTCAGACAAGGTTGGTCCGGTGAGGGCGCAGCCACTCGCTCGCGACCGGACTCAGGTCGTTGAGCCACCCAAGGCTGCTGGCGGCATCTCGACGAGGGAAGTACTCGAGGCCGAGCCATCCGTCGTACTCGCTCGCGGCCAGCTCCTCGATGAGCGCGGCAACCGGGATGGTGCCGGTACCTGGCTCGGCTCTGCCGGGGTAGTCAGCTAGCTGCACGTGGCCGAGTGCGTCGCCGGCGGCGGAAAGCGCCGAGAGCACGCCGTCGGTCTCCTGATGAACGTGGTAGGCGTCGAACAGCATTCGCAGCCGTGGGGGGTGGCCCAGCTCGGCCAAGGCCGACAGCACGTCGGAGGGCCGTCGGAGCAGGGGAGAGGCTCGGTCGACGCCGTTGAGCGGCTCGAGGAGGAGCAGCGGGTCGGCCGGGTCCGTAAGGCATGACAGGGCCCACTGGAGGTTGGAGAGAAGGCACTCCCACTGGGCAGACCTGGGAACACCGCTGATGCGTCGTCCGCCCAGCACGTTGATGGCGCGGGCGCCCGCCGTGCGCGCGAATTCGAGGGTCGCCGTGAAGTCCGCACGCCAGCGGGCAGCCTCACTGGGCTGACCGAGCAGGCCGAAGTCCAGGGGATCGGTGCCCCCCGACGTGTTGACGGAGGTGAGCCGAAGATCAAGCTCGACAAGCGCCGTCAGGAAGGGGCCGGCATCCGGCGGAGCCGGCGCTTCCCAGATCTCGACAGCCATGAATCCGTCGCAGGCCGCGGCACGGAGTCGCTCCACTGGGGGCTCGGCCGCGTAGAGCGTGTTGAGGTGTCCGCTCAGCCCGTGGATCACGCGGTGCTCCCCGGGACGCGCCGCTCTGCAGCGGAATGCCGGACCCAACGCACGGTGGATGCCGTCCCCTCCAGCCCAGGCGGCCATCGGCCGGCTCGCCGCGCACGCTCGCGCGTCGGATATCAGTGATATATCTTTGCGGTTGCCGTGTCAATCGATCCTGGCGCACGCCGTTCGGCACCACCGGCGCCGCTCGCGCATCGATAGGCTCGGCGGGCGATCGTCGTAGCCTGGGGAGGTCACGTGCTCGAGCCGGGGGGCGGTGCCGCGAAGCGCCCGCTGACGGAGCACATCCACTCGCTCTTGCGCGAGGACATCCTGCACGCGCGGCTGCAACCGGGGCAGGCGATCCTCGAACCCGAGCTAGCCGCGCGGTTCGGCGTGTCGAAGACCCCCGTGCGGGAAGCGCTGCGGCTCCTTGCGCAAGAGGGATGGGTAATCGTCCTGCCGCGGAAGGGTTACCTGATCCGGCCGCTCGGCATTGATGACCTACGTGAGGTTTTCCACCTCCGGGAGATGCTCGAGCCTGGATTCGCAGCAGAGGCCGCCTGGCGTGCGGCGAGGTACTCGAGCGACAGCGCGCTCGGCCAATCCGTGAAGGCGCAGCGAAAAGCCGGCAAAGACCTCGACCTGGCGCTCGAGAGTGCAGCGTCCTTCCACGTTCGGATCGCCGAACTGGGCGGCCACGCCCGGGGGGCCAAGATCATCGCGAACCTGGTGGACGAGGTGACCCGCCTGCACCACTTGATGCCCAGTCTCGAGGCGCACATCAACTCCACGGAGGAGCTCGAGGCCCACGAGCGGATCGCCGATGCGATCCGTGCCGGAGACGAGGAGGCTGCGGAGCAGGCCATGCGCGAGCACCTGAAAGCCACGGACCTTGCCCTCGCCGGCGTGTTCGGTGTCTCCCGGCGGCGCGCGCAGTCCTGACGTGCCGGATGGGCTCGCCTGGCCGGCGCGATGAACCTCCCTTGACGGGGCGAAGGAGTCCGGCCAGAGTGACTCGAAACATCTGTGAGATCTCACAGCCTAGGGACCTCACGTCGAACGATCCGCAACCGAGGCCGAGTCGAGCCCAGCCACCGCCGGGCGCGAAGGGCGAGACCCATGCATGAGTCCGAGGTCCGAGCGGCCATCAGGGCCGAGGTCAGGTCCTATCTGCGGAGCGCCGCCGCGAGGTATGTGCCGATGGTCGCCCTCGCACTCTCGGTCGTGCTCCTGCTCGTCGTCGTGCCCGATCGCCAACAGCCGTCGAACAGCTCCTTCCCCGGGCAGTCGGGGCTCGGGACCGGGGCGTCGCCAACGCCGGGCTCCGGGCCGGGTGGCGTCACTCCCACGCTTGGCCCGGGCGCTTCCGGCCCGGGCGTGACCGGCGGGGGAGGCACTGTCCCCGGCACCGGCCTGCCCGGGGGGACCGGTACAGGCCCCGGCGGCTCGCCCGGCGGCACGACGGGACCCTCTGCCAGCGGCGGCGTAGCAGTCAGCGGCGTCACCTGTACGGCGGGGGCGAGGCAGTTCACCTGGTCGCCCTATGCGCCGATGTGCATGCCGCGCTACACCGGTCCTAACCCGGGTGCGACCGCTCACGGCGTCACCAAGAGCGACATCACGATCGTGCTTCGCAAGCCGACCGACTGGGACTCGCTGGCCTCGTCCACGAACACTGCGACCTTCAGCCAGATCGTCCAGGACACGACCGCCCTCGTGGGCTACTTCAACACGCAGTACGAGCTGTACGGCCGCAAGGTCGTCGTGAAGACCTTCGATGGCAAAGGCAGCTTCCTCAGCGAAGGAGCGGGACAGGGCCAGGCGACCGCGGGTGCCGACGCCCAGACCGAGTACGACATGGGCGCGTTCGCGGACGGGTTCCCGTTCTCCGTCGGTGCGTACTCGCAACAGGAGTCGGCCCACCACATCGTGCACTTCGCGCCGGGCACGAGTACGGCGGCCTACAAGGCGAACGCGCCCTATCAGTTCGGCTTGCCCGCGGGACCCGTGAACGAGATTCAGGGCACGGGTGTCGCGTCCTATGCGTGCCAGCGACTGGCCGGCATGAAGGCCGTATTCGCAGGAGATGCGGCGACGAGAGCGAGCACGAGGAAGTTCGCCGTCCTCGAGCCGGACTCAAGCGACTTCGCCGGCGGCGCCGCAGCGCTCGTGAGCGAGATGAAGCGGGAGTGCGGAGTCACGCCGAAGGTCTACCGCTACAGCACCGACGTCACCACCGAAGCGCAGCAGGCGGTGCAGATCGTCGGGCAGCTGAAGGCCGACAGCAACACGACCGTCCTCATGCTGACCGACCCCGTCATGGTGCAGTTCATGACGCAGCAGGCATCACAGCAGCAGTACAACCCGGAGTGGGTCTTCACCATCCTGTCGACGGTGCTGGCCCGTCAGGCCGACGCCAAGCAGATGGCGCACGCGATGGAGCTGAATCCGTGGCACGCGACGACACAGGCACCCGCCGATCGGCTGTGCCACCGGATCTACAAGCTGGCCCGGCCGTCGGGCTCGCCCGCATCCGACCCCGGCTCGCTGGACACGGTCTGCTCGATGATGTTGGCCTTCTTCTCGGCCCTCCAGCAGGCTGGTCCCAACCTCACGCCCGCTCAGTTCTACCAGCAGTGGTTCACCCAACCCGCATCGAAGGGCCCCTCCGATTTCGGCGTCTGGGAGTACGGCCCGCAGAACTGGAGCCCTGACGCGACGTTCACCGTGACGTGGTGGAACCCGGCTGTGACCAGCAAGTACGACGGTGGCGCGGGACAGTTCCAGACCTGTGGCAGCCTCGTCGACGCGCGCTACGTCGGTGCGCGCTTGGGCTCCGGTCAGCCGCCGTGCTTCAAGTCCTGAAGCCGCGCGTCTCAGCCGGCGAGCGCCGGCTCATGTGGTTGCCCGCAGCGGTTGCCGCCTATGGCCTCGGGTGGGTCATCCTTCCGCGGGGCCTTCCCTCCGAAGCGGTCGTGCCTGGTCTCATCTACGGCGGGCTCTCGTCGCTCACCGCCATCGGCCTCGTGCTCATCTACCGCGCGACTCGTGTGATCAACTTCGCCCAGGCGAACATGGGCGCCGTCGTGGCGACGGTGACGATCCTCGCCATCGACAGCTGGCATTGGAGCTACTGGGCGGCCGTGCCCGCAGGACTCGCGCTCTCGCTGCTCCTCGGGCAGCAGGTCGAGTTCGGGTTCATCCGCCCCTTCGCGAAGGCGCCACGCCTCATCGTCACCGTGGCGACGATCGGCGTCGCGCAGCTGATGGCCGGACTGGCCGTGATCGTGCCGAAGTGGTTCAACGGCTCACTACGCCCGGGCTCGCTGCTGCCGCTGCGATCACCGCTCGGCGTCAACTTCGAGATCGGTTCCTACCTGGTGACAGGCGATGCCGTCCTCGCGCTGGTGGCCGTTCCGCTCCTCTTGGTCGGGCTGGCCTGGTACTTCAACCGGACCGACTCCGGGGTGGCCACCCGGGGTGCGGCCGACTCCCAGGAGCGCGCGCTGCTGCTGGGCATCCCGGTGCAGCGGCTCTCCGTCATCACCTGGATGCTCGCCAGCCTGCTGTCGGCGACCGCCGCGATCCTGGCCGCCGGCGTCTCCGGGTACCAATCGACACTGCTTGGTGGGCCTGAAGCCCTGCTGCTGCCGCTGGCCGCCGCGGTGGTGGCCCGCTTCGAGAGCCTGTTGGTCGCGCTTGCGGCGAGCCTTGCACTGGGTGTTCTCCAGCAGGCCATCTTCTGGAGCTATCCGCGAAGCTCGGTCGTGGATGTCGCCCTCTTCCTGATCATCCTTGCGGCCCTGCTGGGCCGCCGGCAGACCGCCAGGCGAGTGGGTGGCGAGGATCTCGGAGGGTTCGTCGCGCTCTCGGAGCCGCGCCCCCTGCCCGCCGCAGTCGCCGAGCTTCCAGAGATTCGTTGGGGGCGGCGCGCGGGTCTGGCCCTGCTGCTGGCGATCGTCGGGTTGGGGCCGTTGTTCGTCGGCAACTCGGCGCTCGCGTTCAGCTCGTTCGTGGCCATCTTCGTCATCGTCGCGACGTCGTTGGTGGTGCTGACGGGCTGGGGCGGTCAGGTGAGCCTCGGCCAGTTCGCCTTCGTGGGGTTGGGCGCCGGCGTCACCGCGTGGTTGCTGACAAGCCACCACGCGAGCCTGCTGCTCTGCCTGCTCGCCTCTACTCTCGCCGGCTTGCTGGCGGCTGTGCTCATCGGTGTGCCCTCCCTTCGCATTCCCGGGCTCTACCTGGCGGCAGTGACGCTCGCGTTCGGGGTTCCTGCCTCCACCTTCCTGCTGAGCTCGCAGCGCTTTCCGAGCCTGGCCCCCTCGCGGGTCGACCCACCGATCCTGTTCGGTCGATACGACCTGACGAATCCCCGTGCCTACTACTACGTCTGCCTGCTCGTCGCGCTGATCGCACTCGGGTTGGCACGCAACTTCCGGACGAGTCGGAGTGGACGCAACACCATCGGAGTCCGTGACAACGAGCGGATGGCGGCCGCGGTCTCGATCTCGCCACTGAGAACGCGGCTCATCACGTTCGCGTTCTCCGGCGGCCTTGCCGGCGCAGCGGGATGCCTGTACGTACTGGCGTATCGCGGCATACCCCAGAACGGCTTCTCGCCGATCCTGAGCCTGCAGGCCTTCACGATGGTGATCGTCGGCGGGATGGGATCGTTGTGGGGCGGGGTCCTCGGCGCCGGATACGTGTACGGCGCGCAGTACTTCCTCGGGTCCTGGGCGCAGCTCGTCGTCACCGGCGGCGGCATCATCACGATCCTGCGCTTTGCACCAGGGGGCTTGGCCGACCTGGGTTACCGGGCCCGTAATCAGCTCGTGCTGCTCGCGCTGAAACGTCGTGGGCTGAGTGCGAACTTGCTGTTCGAGCGCACCGACGAGTCGGAGCTACCGCCGATCTGGACTCGAGCCAAGACCTACCTCCGGCGGCAAGCAGCCGCCAACCGCCCGAGGAGGAGAACGGCGAGGGCCTCGCAGCCGGCCGGCGTCCCCGGCTCTCCGTTGCTGACCTGCGAGGCAGTCACCGCCGGCTACGGCCATCTCAGGATCTTGTTCGGCGTTGAGCTCGAGGTCGCTCAGGGCGAGGTGTTTGCCCTCCTCGGCACCAACGGCGCCGGGAAGTCGACAGTCCTCAAGGTGATCGCGGGCGTCCTCCCCAGCGACGGCGGTCGTGTCCGCCTGGCGGGGGAGGACATCAGTGAGCTCAGCCCGGCGGAGCGTGTCCAGCGAGGGATCGTCCTGGTGCCCGGCGGACGTGGCGTCTTCGGGTCGCTGACCGTCGCCGAGAACCTCCGCCTCGGAGGCTGGACGCGCCGGCGCGAAGGCGACCACGCGTTCCTCGAGTCGACGATGGAATGGGTCTTCGAGCTCTTTCCCGTGCTCAGGAACCGTGCCGATCAGCGCGCCTCGCTCCTGTCGGGCGGTGAGCAGCAGATGCTGACCATCGCGCAAGCCCTGCTGTGCCGCCCCCGCCTCCTCATGATCGACGAGCTCTCGCTGGGACTGGCCCCCGTTGTCGTGAGCGAGCTGTTGGGAGTGCTGCGCACCCTCAACGAATCGGGGATCACGGTGGTCCTCGTGGAGCAGTCCATGAACATCGCGGTGAGCGCGGCTCCACGTGCGGTCTTCCTCGAGAAGGGCGAGGTCCGCTTCAGCGGGGAAACCTCGCAACTGGCGGACAGCACGCATCTTGTGCGGTCCGTGTTCCTGAGCGACGTCAGCAGCCGGCGGAAGAGCGCGCCGGCTGTGGCTGCCGGCCCCAGCAGAGCCGCGACCGCCGACGTAGCTCCGGCACTGGAGGTCCGAGGCATCCGGAAGGTGTACGGAGGAGTCACTGCGGTTGACGGCCTCGACCTCAGCATTCCTGTCGGCCAGATCCTCGGCGTCATCGGAGCCAACGGCGCAGGGAAGACCACGCTGTTCGACATCATCACCGGGACGATCACTCCCGACGCGGGTCGGATCTACATGAACGGCGCTGACGTCACGGCCAGGGGCGCCGCCGGCCGAGCCGCCCTCGGCCTAGGCCGCACGTTCCAGGATTTGCGACTGATCCCGACGATGACGGTCGCAGAGCTCCTGTCCTTGGCCCACGAGCGGCGGCACTCCTTCAGGGACCCGGTCAGCGCCGTGCTCGGCGTGCCTGCCTCCCTGCGAGCGGAGGCCCTCGTTGCGCGCGAGGTAGCCGAGCTACTCGACGCGTTCAACCTCGACCGCTACCGCAACTCCTTCATCTCGGAGCTGTCGACCGGCACCCGCCGGGTCGTCGAACTGGCATGCGCGTCGGCGCATCAGCCATCGGTGCTGATCCTTGACGAGCCATCCAGTGGTCTCGCCCAGCGGGAGGCCGAGGCGATGACCGAGATCCTGGTGGACATCAAGGAGCGAACCGGGGCGACGATCGCCATCATCGAGCATGACATCCCCATGATCCGCAACCTCGCGGATCAGGTGCTCTGCATGCACCTCGGGGCTGTCATCGCCCAGGGCGTTCCTGACGATGTGCTCAGCCGCCCGGCAGTGGTCGCCTCCTACCTCGGAGTGGACGAGGTCGCCGTCGAGCGATCGGGGGCGGGTGTGGCTCCGTCGCGGCCGGCCCGAAAGGCTCCTCCTCGTCGTTCGGCGGTCTCCGCTGCGGAGCGCGCGACATGAGACACGGAAGACTTCCGGCTGCCGCTGCCGTCGCCGGACTGGTGGCCATGCAGTTGGCGGTGGCGCTCAGTGTTCGCGTTCCCCCCGCACAGGCAGCTGACGATGAACGCCACGGCTGGTGGTCCCGGTCGACGCTTGCCTCGGGGGTGGGGGTCGCTCCGCCCGACGTCCCTGCCAACGGCCTCTACGTCGAAGGATCGCCCGCTGGCCCAGTGGCCTACGCCGCGCTGAGCCTCGACCTCCTCGTCCAACCACTGCGGGTCACCTTGACGCTGCGGATCGCAGGAGCTCCTCTGATCGTCGGTCCCCCCAGCGTGTGCGCGCTGACCGAGGACTTCGTCCCGGTGCAGGGCGGCGCGTGGGCCGAAGGGCCGGCATACGACTGCACGCGGACTTTGCAAGGGACTGTCGATGCCACGCAGACGACAGTTCAGTTCGACCTGACGTCCTTTGCCGCCGGAGGGCATCTCGAGGTTGCTGTCCTCGCGGCGGATACGGGAGACCGGATCGCGTTCGAGGCACCGACCACAGAGTCTCTCGACATCGTCACCGGCGTCCCTGCGGCACCGTCCGCCTCGGCAACCGAAGCACCTGGCGGCGGCGGCTCCCAGAGCGCGCCCCCCGTACTCGTCCCACCCGGGTCAAGCGTGTTGCCGCCGCTCGCTGCTGCAACCCTCACGCCGTCCCCGTCGGCTGTCCCGGCGCCAGCACTGGCTCCGACGACGTCGCAGGGGCAGCCGACAACAAGTGCCTCGACGCTGCTCGCGGCCGACCAGGCGCCGCACAAGCTGGCGATCGGACTCGGTGTGGCGTTGCTGGTGTTGTGCATCTGTTACTGGACCGACGGCTTCGGGGCGTGGCCGGTCCGCCGAGGCCGAGCACTCGCCGATGCCGCGGATGCGGACGCGGATCACAACACCCGGGATCGGCTCACCGCGCTCGTTGGTCTCGCCGCGGAGGAGAGCCATGACTGAGGGGGGCCGGACCGCTGATGTGGTCATCGTGGGGGCCGGTCCCGTCGGTCTCGCCGCCGCCGAGATGCTCGGGGACGCCGGGGTGTCGACGGTGGTGCTCGAGCGCAACCCGTCGACCACAACCCATCCCCGCGCACCGGGCGTCCATGGCCGGACGATGGAGATCTTTCGCCAGTGGGGACTCGCCGACGCGGTGCGGGAAGGCGGCCTCCCATTGGGGCGGTCGCAGGGCTTCGGTTGGCTCACCGCACTCGCCGGGATCGAGATCGGCTCACTGAGGTTCGCAGAGCTCGTTGCCCCGGTTCCACCTAGGGAGCCAGGCCCGGAGGGCCCCTGCTTCTGCCCGCAACCGCACTACGAGCAGGTGCTGCTGAACGGGGCTCGGCGTCATGCGTCGGTGACGGTTGCATTCGACCGAGACGTGCTAGCGGTCCGAGAGGAATCCGGTGCGGTCGAGGTCGAGGTTAGACCCCGCGGATCGGACTCGCCCGAGGTGATCAGGGCCCAGTACCTGCTTGCCGCCGACGGCGCCGGCAGCCAGATCCGCAGCTCGCTCGCCTTCGGTGAGAGCGGGTTGCCGTCCTTCGGTCGTTCCCTGCACATCCACTTCCGGGCAGATCTGTCGGCGTGGGCCGCTGACAAGCCCTACATGTTGATGTGGATCGTCAACGCCGACACTCAAGGGACGCTCGCCGCCGCGAGTCGCGACTACACCGAGTGGACCTACAACGTCGCAGATCCCGAGCGTGAGCTCACGACCGCCGACCTCGAAGCCGAGGTTCGGGCTGCTGTGGGAGTCCCAGGACTGGCCGTCGAAGTTCTTGATGTGCTGCGCTGGGATTACGAGCAGCTGGTCAGTGACACCTGGCGTCGAGGCCGCGTCTTCCTGCTGGGTGACGCGGCGCACCGCTTCCCTCCGCATGGCGCCTTCGGCATGAACAGCGGCGTCCAAGACGCACAGAATCTCGCATGGAAGCTGGCGGTCGTGCTGCGTGGAGCAGCCCACGAGAGGCTGCTGGACACCTACGAGACGGAGCGCAAACCCGTCGCGGAGGCCAACGGACGTCAATCGGTCCTGAACGCCCGGAGCCTTGCCCTCGTGAATGGCAGGCGTCTGACTGCCACTGAGCTCGCCTCGATCGAGAAGCCTGAGGAGGGACGTGCCATACGCGAGCGACTGCGTGCAGCGATCGCCGGTCAGGCCGCACACATTCAAACGGATGGGCAGCAGTTCGGCGTCAGCTACGAGTCGGATGCCGTGTGCTCAGATGGACGTGAGCCGACGAAGTCCACGATCGCGCAGTACGTCGAGTCGGGGAGCCCGGGCGCCCGCGCGCCGCACGTCTGGCTGAAGACCGCCACGGGGGAGCTGTGCTCGACCGTCGATTTGCTGGGACGGAACTTCGTTCTGCTCGCCGGTGACGCGGGACCGCAGTGGAGGCTTGCAGCGGGGGCCTCTGCCGCGGCAGCGTCGGTGCGACTCGTCTGCCATGAGATCGCCCCGGGGGCTGCGCTGTCCGACGGGGACCGCTCGTTCTGCGACGTGTACGGCATCAGCTCATCGGGGTCCGTGATCGTGCGGCCGGACGGGTACATCCTGGCGAGGTTCACGCACGCACCCGCCGATCTCACCGAGGCCATCGACCAGGCTCTTGCAGCGGTGCTCGGACCGTCCGCTGACAGGGCCGCAAGAATCAGCCGGGAGCCTGCGTGTTGACGCCCTCGGGGGATGCCATCGGCTTCGTCGGTCTCGGTGTCATGGGTTCAGCGATGGCAGAGCGCCTCATCAGGTCGGGGCACCCCATCTCGGTGTACAACCGCGACCATCGAAAGGCGGAGCGCCTGGCGATGCTCGGTGCGACCGTGGTCGATGACCCGGGCGAGTTGGCGTCGCGCAGCACGCTGATCATCGGCTGCCTGCTCGACACCGACGCCGTGCAGCAGGTCTACCTCCGTGACGGGGGGATCATCGCCAGGCTTCGACCCGGGTCGATGATCGTCGAGCACGGAACTTTCGCCCCGTGGCTAGCGCGTGCGGCCTCGGACGCGGCAGCGTCTCGTGGGATCGCGTTCCTCGACGCGCCCGTGACCGGCGGACCGGAGGGCGCGGCGAGCGGCACGCTGACGATCATGGTCGGCGGCGACCAGGCCGCGTTCGACCAGGTGTCGCCTGTTCTTTCCACCTACGCCGAGCACTGCCTGCGAGTGGGCGGCTCCGGAAGCGGCGTGGCACTCAAGCTCGTGAACCAGCTGCTGGTGACGTGTCACCTGAGCGCGGCGGCGGAAGCGGCGGCGCTGATCGAGGCCTTTCAGTTGGATCCTGCCGTGAGTCAGCAGGTCCTCAACTCCGGTTGGGCCGCAAGCGCGATGCTGGCGAGGTCCCTTCCGCTTGTCGCCGCGGGGTCGCTCGAGAGCGCCGGGGCGACGGTCGGCGGACTGCTGGAAGTTCAGCGACTCGTACGTGAGATGACGACCGAGCACGACCTGGATCTGGCCACATTCGCGCAGGCATGCCAGATGTTCCAGGCGGCGGCAGCAGCGGGTTGGGCGAACCACGACCCCGCGTCCCTGGTCCAGGTGCTGCGTGCCGGGGGCGCCTCGGCCGTCCCAGATTCCTTAGGTGGATCTGGGGCCTCTGCGCTCGAAAGACATCTCGCTGAAAGTCCCTGATCCGCAGAACCTCCGAAGAGGAGCAAGGTGTCTCAGGAACGGATCGCCCGACAGGACGGCTCGATCTTCGCCGAGTCGAGCACCGACGGTTTCGTTGCCCGCGCCTTCATGCGCGGCGCTGGGCACTCCGCAGACGAGGTGCGGCGGACACCGGTCATCGGAATCTGCTCCTCCTGGAGCGAGCTCAATCCGTGCAACGGAGGTCTCAACGAGGTCGTGAGCGCGGTCAAACGTGGGATCCGGGGCGCAGGAGGCTTCGCACTCAGCTTCCCGACGATCTCCCTGTCGGAGCCGTTCAGCCGGCCCTCCTCGATGCTGCTGCGCAACCTGATGTCCATGGACGTCGAGGAGATGATCCGCAGCAGTCCTCTGGACGCCGTCGTAGTCGTCGGCGGCTGCGACAAGACAGTCCCGGCCCAGCTGATGGGAGCCATCAGCGCGGGGCTGCCCACACTGGCGATCACCGCAGGCCCGCGGCCCGTCGGGGTGTGGAAGGGCAAGCCGCTGACGATCGACGACTTGTGGGGGATGGCTGACGAGAGGCGTTGCGGACGGGTTTCGGACGACGAGTGGCAGGCCCTCGAAGGTCAGCTGATCGCCGGTTTCGGAACCTGCAACGTCATGGGGACTGCCACCACCATGTCAGCGATCGCGGAAGTGCTCGGATTCTCGCTCCCGGGGTCGTCGCTGCACCCGAGTGGAAGCCCAGCGAGAAGCGAGGCCGCTGAGCGGACGGGCGCGAGGGCCGTCGAGCTTGCACGGGAAGGCACACCCGCGGCAGCTCGGGTGACGCTCCGATCACTCGAGAACGCGGTGCGTGTGGTGTGCGCGCTGGGTGGGTCCACCAATGCGCTGGTTCACCTGAGCGCCATCGCCGGACGTGTCGGGCTTTCGCTCGACCTAACGCTGGTCAGTGAATGGGTGCGGACCACGCCCCTGCTTGCTGATGTGCGCCCCACAGGGCGGTTTCTCCTCAGCGACCTCGACCAGGCGGGCGGCCTGCCGGCCGTCATGCGAGAGCTGGCGGACCTCCTGGATCTGACGCTGCCGGCGGCGTCCGGTCGGCCATGGCACGCGGAGGTTCCGCCGCGGATGGCGGCGCGCGCCGGGTCCGCGCTTCACCCGGCGGCCGAACCCGCCCGGCCAGGTCCCGGGATCGCGATCGTCTTCGGTTCACTGGCCCCTAATGGCGCCGTGATCAAGCGCGCCGCGGCTACCCCAGGTCTGTTGGCTCACACGGGACCAGCCGTGGTTTTCGATGGCGTGGAAGATCTCAACAAGCGGATCAACGACGAGTCGCTGCACATCGACGAGAACAGCGTGCTGGTGCTACGAGGAGTTGGCCCGGTCGGCGGTCCGGGCATGCCGGAGGTGGGGCACCTGCCCATCCCCACCCGGCTGTTGAGCGCAGGGGTGACCGACATGGTGCGCATCTCGGATGCCCGCATGAGTGGGACGGCAGTGGGCACGGTGCTGCTGCACGTAGCGCCAGAGTCGGCAGTGGGCGGACCCTTGAGCCTGGTGCGAGACGGGGATCTCATTCGACTAGATGTGGACGGCGCGCGGCTCGACCTCTTGATCCCCGAACCTGAGCTGGACAGGCGTCGGACTGAGCTGATGGAACGTGCAGTCCCCCGGCGGGGGTACGCCAGGCTCTACACCCAACGCGTGTTGCAGGCTCCGGACGGCTGCGACTTCGACTTCCTCCGACACGAGACACTGCAGCAGTCGTCGTGAGCGCGGCGGGGCGGGACGCGAAGGCCGATGCGACTCGCCAGGCACGCTGCGCGGACCATCAGGCAGGATGGGGGCATGACCGCAGGTGTGGCACGCATGCGGCGCGCGCTCCCTCGCCGCGTCGCGACGCTGTCGGTGCACACCTCGCCGCTCGACCAGCCGGGGACCGGTGACGCGGGCGGCATGAACGTCTACGTCGTCGAGCTGTCGCGCCGGCTGGCCGCGCTCGGCATCGAGGTGGAGATCTTCACCCGGGCCACTTCTGGCGACCTCCCGCCTGTGGTGGAGATGGCGCCTGGAGTGCTGGTGCGTCACGTTGCGGCGGGTCCCTTCGAAGGGCTGGACAAGCTCGACCTGCCTTCGCAGCTGTGTGCGTTCACGAGCGGGGTACTGCGCGTCGAGGCCGCGCACGAGCCGGGGTACTTCGACCTCATCCACTCCCACTACTGGCTCTCGGGACAGGTGGGGTGGCTGGCGAAAGAGCGGTGGGGCGTCCCGCTGGTGCACTCGATGCACACCATGGCCAAGGTGAAGAACGCCTCGCTGGCGATCGGCGATGCGCCCGAGCCCACGGCGCGGGCGATCGGTGAGGCCCAGGTCGTCGAGGCGGCCGACCGGTTGATCGCTTCGACGGAGGAGGAGGCAGCGCAGCTCGTCGACCTCTACGACGCCGATCCCCGCAAGGTCGTCACCGTGGCCCCCGGCGTGGACCTCGACGTCTTCACGCCCGGCGATGTAGCTGCCGCGCGGCGGCGGCTGGGCATTGCGCCCGATGCCGTGGTGTTGCTGTTCGTCGGACGCATCCAGCCGCTCAAGGCACCGGACGTGCTGCTCCGCGCTGCCGCACGGCTGGTCGCGGCTGACCCCTCGTTGCGCGAGCGGCTCGTGGTGGCTGTGGTCGGCGGCCCC
Source organism: Frankiaceae bacterium (assembly GCA_030840515.1). Lineage (GTDB taxonomy): Bacteria > Actinomycetota > Actinomycetes > JAVEEJ01 > JAVEEJ01 > JAVEEJ01. The sequence continues at coordinate 14,577 of JAVEEJ010000131.1, forward strand.
AGCGGCACGGGCCTCGAACACCCGGAGCACCTCGCCGAGCTCGCCGCGGAGCTGGGTATCAGCTACCTGGTGCGGTTCGAGCCGCCCGCGCACCAGGCGACGCTTGCCGACTACTACCGCGCGGCCACGGTCTGCGTGGTCCCGTCCTACAGCGAGTCCTTCGGCCTCGTGGCGCTGGAGTCGCAGGCGTGTGGCACCCCGGTCATCGCTGCTGCGGTGGGAGGCCTCCGTACTGCCGTCGCCGATGGCGTCAGCGGCCGGCTGGTGAACGGGCACGACCCATGCGAGTACGCCGACGCGATCCGCGATGTTCTCGACAGCCCGCGGCTGCGCGCCGACCTGGCCGCCGGGGCGCTGCGCCACGCCGCCGGGTTCGGGTGGGCCAGCACAGCTGCCGGCGTTCTGGACGTCTACGCAGACGTTCTCACGGCTGCGCGCCAGCCCTCATCGCTGGCCGTCGGCAGACGGTGAGCTCGCTGGCCGACGTCGTCGAGTCGGCACTGCGCACATCGGACATCGACTTCGAGTCCGACCGGCCGGGCTCGTTCGTCGTGACACTGCCCGGTCAGCGCAAGCTGCAGACAGTCGCAGTGCTGGCCATCGGGGCTCACGCCTTCACCATCGAGGCATTCTTCATGCGCCGCCCGGACGAGAACGCGGCGGAGCTCTACAAGTTCCTGCTCAGTCGCAACGCGAAGATGTACGGCGTCTCCTTCGCCGTCGACAAGGTCGGGGACGTGTTCATCGTGGGCCACCTGCCACTTGCCGCGGTCACGGCGGACGAGGTCGACCGCGTCCTGGGCTGCGTGCTCACCTACGCCGACGAGAACTTCGACCGAGCACTCGAGATCGGTTTCGCGTCCTCGATCCGACGCGAGTGGGCGTGGCGGGTCAGCCGCGGTGAGTCGCTCGAGAACCTGCGGGCCTTCGCCTCGTTCGCCGACCCCAGCCGTCACGACGCCGCAACGAGCTAGCGCCCCAGGCTCAGAGGAGCGGACGAGTACGCCGCCGCCTGCCGACAGCGAGCGCGAGCACGATCAGCCCGAAGCCGAGCAGGGTCACCGTGGTGGACAGACCAGTTGTGGCGAGTCCGCCACCAGACCCGCTGCCACCCGAGCCGCTGCGCGGCGTACCGCTGCCCGACCCTGCCTGCACCGGAGGCTGCGCACTCGTCACCTTGCTGCCCAGCACGGTGTCGAACGTCGGCGTGGAGTCCACCGTGACCGGGATGGTGTTGAGCACCACAGCCTGGTCGTTCGGGCCGAGAATCGCGTAGGACCCGACCGAGTAGAGCGACGCACCCTTGGCCGGGTTGCCGAGCGTGGAGGTCGGCACGTCGATGATCACCGAGTTGCCACTGATGCGACCGTTCGCCGTGTGCTGAGGGTTGTACTTGGTGCCGTAGTAGGTCGTCCCGCCGCCGGCGGCGAGCACGCCGCTGTCGGTGTTGACCTCACCGGAGAAGTACGCGGGCGCGGTCTCGCCCTGGGCGACGTTGGCGCCTGCGTAGTACACGTGGCCTGCGTAGTCCCAGCGCGTGAGGTACTTGGCCTGCTGGATCGGCGTGAGGCCGTCGGTGCTGCCTGCCTGCGGGATACGCGAGCCGATCGAGCTGCTCGAGGTCAGCTTCATCGTGACCTCGATCGTGTTCGCGTCCTTCATGCGGATGGTGGTCCCACGCAGGTCGAGCACGGGGTTGCTGGGTGAGGTTCGCGCCTTGGCGCCGTAGAACGGGTAGCGCGCGTCACCGGAGGGGTCGGCGTACCCGTTGTATCGCATGCTCTGGGCCGCGCCGCCGAACTTCGCGAACAGTGAAGGACCGGTTGCCTGCCGTGCGACCTTGACGAAACCCATGCCCGTGGCGTTCGTGGTGTCGGTCCACACGACACCCAGGTGTCCCTGCGGGTCGATGTTCAGATCGAAGTAGTCGAGCAGGTTGCGGTTGCCACCGGTCGCGGCGCAGGCCGTGCCGGAGGTGCAGATGTTGTCGTCCTGGTTGATGTGGTGCGAGATCGGCGTCTGGTGGAAGCGCGGTCCCTTCGTGCAGGGGTGGGCATCCCACTGGCACAGCGCGTTGGTGCTGAGCGCGACGTAGGGCGACCAGCCGCCCTTGCCCTTGGCCACGTCATCCGGCGTAGCCGCCTTCGCGGTGGTGCCGTAGTAGCCGATCGCGATGCGTCCCGGGTCGCCGGCGGCGAGGTTGCTGAAGATCGTCACGTGCAGGCCGTTGGAGACGATCACCGGGTCCGACCATTGCGAGCCGGGGGCGGTCTTGTTCTTGCCCGCGTCCGCCTTCGCCGTCGACAGGTAGGTCTTCTGCGTGCCGCTGTCGACCCAGGTGGCGTAGAGGTTGCCCTTGGAGTCGACGTTCACCACGGTGAAGTTGCGCGCGTTGTCCGAGTGCGGCACCGGGTGGCTCACGAAGGTCTGGGCGCCGTCCGTGCTGACACCGACGTTGAAGCCGGTCCCGGCCTGGTTGAGCAGCGGGAAGCCCAGGTAGCCGATGTAGACGGTGCCGTGGTGGATGCCGGTGGAGTTGTCGACCACCATCGAGCCGGACTGCGTGACCCCTTGGATGGAGGGCAGCGGCTCCAGGGACCAGCTCCCGATCTTGCCCTCGTCGGTGCTCACGTGGACGAACTCACCGATCGCCGGCACGTGATAGCTGAGGTACTCCGTCTTCGTGCCGCGCAGCGAGCCGATCCACTGCCGGTCCACGCCGACGGTGGTCGCCGTGCCCGCGAAGACATGGTCGCTCGGGAAGGTGTCGCCCTTGTCGAAGGAGGTTCCCACGGCCTGGTTGGCCAGTGCTTCCTGACTGCCGTAGTAGATGACCCCGTTCGAGGGGTTAATGTTCACGTCGGTGTCGCCTCCGCCGCCTGAGAAGCAGTAGGGCGTCTGGCGGCCGAGGCAAGCGGGGCCACCCGTCCCGACGACGTCAGCCGGGTCGGCATAGCGCTTCTGGTAGGACAGCCCGCCGTCCTCGCTGCGGAACAGCACCCCGATGTTCTGCCGGCTCGACACCGGCCAGTCGGCGTAGGAGCGCTTCCCCGAGGTGTCCTTGGGGTCGAAGTTCAGGCCCGGCTCGCCGCCGAAGAGCAGCTCGTCGGTCACCGTGGCGGGCGTGAAGCCCACGGTGTGGTCGGGGACCGTGTTGACGTTGCTGTCGATGGCTGCTGGGTCGACACCCAGGCTCTTGTCAGCCGCTTCAGCCGGGATGGAGAGCCCGGCGGCGACGAGGGTGGCTCCGACGAGGGCGAGGGGCAGGCGCTTCATGTGAACCTCAAGACGACATATGTGGAGATCGCCACAGGTGGCAGCGTCCGATCAGGGTAGCCCGTGGGTCTGGCAGGCTTGTGCTCTATGACCACGCTGGTGCTGCTCCGTCACGGAGAGTCAGTCTGGAACGCGCAGAACCTCTTCACCGGTTGGGTCGACGTGGACCTCACCGCCAAGGGCGAGACCGAGGCACGGCGGGGTGGTGTGCTGCTCCGCGAGTCAGGCCTGCTGCCTGACGTCCTGCACACCTCGCTGCAGCGACGCGCGATCCGCACCGCGCAGCTCGCCCTCGAGGAGGCGGACCGGCTCTGGATCCCCGTGCGCCGGTCGTGGCGGCTCAACGAGCGTCACTACGGGGCACTGCAGGGCAAGGACAAGACCCAGGTGCGCAACGAGTACGGCGACGAGCAGTTCATGGTCTGGCGCCGCTCCTACGACACCCCACCTCCGGCTGTCGAGGAGGGCTCGGAGCACGACCCCTCACGCGATCCCCGCTACGCCGGCATTCCTGCACCCCTGACCGAGTGCCTCGCAGACGTGGTCGCGCGGCTGCTCCCTTACTGGTACGACGCCGTCGTGCCCGACCTGCTCGCAGGGCACACCGTCCTCGTCGCCGCGCACGGCAACTCGCTGCGTGCGCTGGTGAAGCACCTCGACGGCCTCACCGACGCAGAGGTCGTCTCCCTCAACATCCCGACGGGCATCCCGCTGCGCTACGACCTCGACGATCAGCTGCGCCCGACCACCGCAGGGGGCGCCTACCTCGACCCCGATGCTGCCGCCGCGGCGATCGACGCGGTCAAGAACCAGGGCCGCTGAACTCGGTCGGGCGGCACACGCTGGATCAGCTGGTGACTCGGGCGGGGCGCTCGCCGGTGACGAGGAACACGACCCGGCGCGCGACCGAGACGGCGTGGTCGGCGTAGCGCTCGTAGTAGCGGCCGACCAGGGTCACGTCGATCGCGGCCTCCACGCCGCCGTCCCAGTCATCGGCCAGGATCAGCGAGAACAGCCGCTTGTGCAGGGAATCCATCGCGTCGTCGTCTCGTTCGAGCTCCGCGGCGCTGGCCACGTCGCGGGACGCGATCACCGAACCGGCCTTGGTGACGATGCGCTGGGCGACCTGGCCCATCTCCAGGACGGTGCCGCGCAACTCGGCGGGTACGGCGGAGGCGGGGAAGCGCCGGCGTGCCACCGACGCAACGTGGTCAGCGAGGTCGCCCATGCGCTCGAGGTCGGCGACGATCCGCAGCGATGTCACGACTGTGCGCAGGTCACCCGCAACCGGCGACTGTCGGGCCAGCAGGTCGAGTGCCTGTTCCTCCACTTGGCGGTAGAGCGCGTCGACCTGGTCGTCGGCAGCGATGACGGACTCGGCTAGGGCCAGGTCGGCGTCGAGCAGGGCGGTCGTCGCCCGCGCCATGGCGGAGCCCACCAGTCGCGTCATCTCGACGAGCGCGTCGGTGATCGCGTCCAAGTCACTGCGGTAGGCATCGCGCACGACTCAACCCTAGGCCGCGGCTGCCCTCGCGGACGACTGGCCGGTGAACGCCTCACGGCGGTCGGGTGAACAGTCGGTGATGTGGCGCTCTCTCCGGGAGACGCGGCAATGGCCGCGCCTACCATCGCAGCGTGGACACGACCCTGGCCGTGACGCTCGCCCTGGGCGCCGGGATCGTCGGCGGCGCGGTAGGTATGAGGATCGCGCGTCGGGGGGCGGCCGCTGCGGCCGCTGGCGTGGAGAGCGCAGGCCCCACTCTCGTGGACCGTCGCATCGCCGACAGCCTGCCGGTGGCCTTCGTCGTAATCGGAGTGGGTGACGAGGTGCTGGTCTCCAACCGGATGGCGCGCGAACGCCAGGTGACGACTGGCCGCGACCTGTCTGCTGAGCCGCTGCGCGCGTTGGTGCGTCAGGCGCGGCGTACTCGCGCCGCTACCCATCTCGACCACGACGATGGCCGCCGGCTGTGGCGGGTCAGCGCCGTGCCGCTCGATGATGACCGCATCGCCGTCCTCGCCGACGACCGCACCGAGGCGCGGCGCGTCGACGAGGTCAGACGCGACT
>JAVEEJ010000145.1 GCA_030840515.1 Frankiaceae bacterium
GACGGCACGAGCGCCGCAAGGGTGATCACACTGCGTAACGACCCGACGGGTTAGTCCTGGGAGCACATCCCGACCGAAGGGACGATGACAAAGCCAGACATTTCGGGTCTGGGCGCTACTCCCACTCGATCGTGCCGGGGGGCTTGCTGGTGACGTCGAGTACGACGCGGTTCACCTCGCGTACCTCGTTGGTGATCCGGGTCGAGATCTTCGCGAGCACGTCGTAGGGCAGCCGCGACCAGTCCGCCGTCATCGCGTCCTCCGACGACACAGGGCGCAGCACGACCGGGTGGCCATACGTGCGGCCGTCTCCCTGCACCCCGACCGAGCGCACGTCGGCGAGCAGCACGACCGGGCACTGCCAGATCTCGCGGTCCAGCCCAGCCGAAGACAGCTCCTCGCGAGCGATCGCGTCAGCCTCCTGCAGGATCGCCAGCCGATCCCGCGTCACCTCACCGATGATGCGGATCCCGAGCCCGGGCCCGGGGAAGGGCTGCCGCCACACGATCGCCTCGGGCAACCCGAGCTCGAGCCCGACCGCACGGACCTCGTCCTTGAACAGGGTGCGCAGTGGCTCGACGAGAGAGAACTGCAGGTCGTCGGGAAGGCCACCCACGTTGTGGTGGCTCTTGATGTTCGCCGTACCCGTGCCCCCACCGCTCTCCACGACGTCCGGGTAGAGCGTTCCCTGCACGAGGAAGCGCACCTCCTCGCCGTGCGCACCCGCGTCGGCTACGACCTCACGCGCGGCTGCTTCGAAGACGCGGATGAACTCACGGCCGATCGCCTTGCGCTTGTCTTCCGGATCGGTGAGCCCGGCTAGTGCGTCGAGGAACCGCTGCTGCGCGTCGACGACCTTCAGCTCGACACCGGTCGCGGCGACGAAGTCCTTCTCGACCTGCTCGGCCTCGCCCTTGCGCAGCAGCCCGTGGTCGACGAAGACGCAGGTGAGCTGGTCCCCAACGGCGCGTTGCACCAGTGCAGCTGCGACGGCGGAGTCGACACCACCGGACAGGCCGCAGACGACCCGTCCGTCGCCGACCTGCTCGCGGATCCGCGTGACCTGCTCCTCGATGACGTTGTCCATCGTCCAGGTGGGCGAGCAGCCGGCGATGTCGTAGAGGAAGCGCTCGAGCACGCGCTGTCCGTGAGCGGTGTGCAACACCTCGGGGTGGTACTGGACGCCGGCGAGACCACGTCTGGTGTCCTCGAACGCCGCGACAGCGGCGCCGGCTGTGCGCGCGAGTACGGCGAAGCCGACGGGTGCGCTCGACACCGAGTCACCGTGTGACATCCACACCGTCTGCTGCGGCGGCTGGTCCGCGAGCAGCGTGCCGGGCTCGACGACGGTGAGCGGCGTGCCGCCGAACTCGCTGAGCCCGGTCTGCTCCACGGTGCCGCCGAGGGCAGCGGCCATGGCTTGGAAGCCGTAGCAGATGCCGAAGGTGGGCACGCCCGAGTCGATGAGCCCCGGGTCGATCTGGGGCGCGCCCTCGGCGTAGACGCTCGACGGCCCGCCGGAGAGGATGACCGCCTTCGGCTTGCGCGCCAGCAGCTCGGCAGCGGTGATCGTGTGCGGGACGATCTCGCTATAGACCCGCGCCTCGCGGACCCGGCGCGCGATGAGCTGGGCGTACTGCGCGCCGAAGTCGACGACGAGGACGGTCTCGGGAACGCTCACGCAGCGGCCTTCCGTGGGTCTGCGGGGAAGGCCCGAGTCTAGCCGCGAGGACCTAGACCTTCGTGGTCGCCGTACTCGCCTCGTAGCCGGATGATCCCAGGAAGTCGATCTTGACGGTCTGGTTCGGCTTGGCCTTCGTGTACGACGCCTTGCCGGTCGCGTCCGTCGTGATCGTGCCGACCTTCTTGCCGTTCACCGACACGGTGAGCGGCTGCTTGGCCAGGCCCTTGCCGCCGGCGGTGAGCGTCGCGCTGACCGTGCGGGCGGTGCCCTTCTTGACCACGGCGAGCTTCAGGGCGGTTTTCTGGGTGAAGCACTTGTTGTCGCCCACGGTCCACGTGTCGGTGCCGGCCGCGGCGTTGTCCTTGGCCGTCGAGTCGACGTAGAACCCACCCACCACGGGGCCGAGGCTGCTCGCGGTGCGCCCCAGGACCTTGGTGAAGGCAGCGCCAGGGGCGAGCGCGACGCCGGTTGCCTTGGCGAAGTCGGCCGGGCTGATCGAGAAGGTCACGTAGCTCGAGGTCAGGTCGTACGCCGCCTTGAGCGTGCTGGGTGTGTAGGTGCCTCCGACGCGCATGCGCACCAGCGGCTCGCGCGCAGCAGGCGTTCCTGCGGTGCCGGTCGCTGCCCCGTCGTTGACGGTGCCCAGCTGGCTCGGGTCGTACTGGGTCGCGATGAGGGTGATGTCCTTGCCCCCCGCGGTGAACAGCGCATAGAAGCTGTGGCCATCAGCGTTGGCGGCCTTGGTCGCGAGCTTCTTGACCGGCAGGAACACCTTGAGCGCGTCCGCCGTGCTCTGGAAGGTGATGCCCAGCAGGTCCATGTCCGGGTCCTGGGCCTGGGCTGTGGTCGAGGACGCATCGCCGGCGGGGTCCGTGACGGTCGCACAGCCGGCACGCGGCAAGCCGGCGGCGGCCGGCGGTCCGGTGGTCGGAGTCGGCGTGGGCGTGGGCGTCGGCGTGGGCGTGGGCGTGGGCGCCGGGGTCGGGGTCCCGCCGCCGCCTGAGCCACAGGCAGCACCCAGGCTCACCGGTTGCGTCGTGGCCGCGTCGTCGTACGCGAGGCCGTTCTCGGCGCCGGTGACGTAGTCCTGCGTGCCGGCCTGGACGGCCGTCATCGGCACGTTTGCCAACGCGACCCCGGCCACAGCCGCGAGGTCCGTCAGCTTCGCCGTGATCGTGACGGTGCTGGCCTTGAGGTCGTACGTGGCGACCGCCTTACCCGCGGCGCCCTGCTTGTCAGTGAAGTTGAAGAGTCCGGCCTTGGTCCCGGGTGCAGTCTGCGACGGCACAGGGAGGCCGAACGTCGGGGTGGTGGCGCCGCGGTCTGAGTAGAGCTGGAGGTCCTTGCCCGCTGCCGTGAAGTTGAGGTGGTACTCGTCTCCAGCGTCGCTCGCCGTGGGGTTGAGCTTGTCGACCTTGATGACCACCGTGACGTCCGCCGCCGTGGTCGCGAGGCTCGCGGCGACGATGTCAAGGTTGGCGTCGCCGATGTCCCCCGTGGGGTTGGGCGCCTGCGCCGTGCTCGCGTCGCCCTTGGGGTCGGTCCAGCTGGGGCAGGCGGCAGCAGACGCTCCCGTGAGCAGGGAAGGCACGAGTCCGCCCACCGCGAGCGTGGTGACGAGCGCAGACATGGCAACGGCGCGACGCGACATGACCCCTCCAGGCCCCCGGGCGCCGTCTGGGTGGACGCCCCGGAGGTGTCTGGTTTCGACGCTCGTGCGCCGAGTCCTGCCTCAGACCTTGAGCTGGCCTGTGCTCCCCAGGTACTTGCCGGCCACGGCCGCGAACGTCACCTTCACCGTCTGCCCCGCCTTGGCCTTGGCGTAGCTCACGCGGCCCTGGGCGTTGGTGACGAGCGTCGCGACGGTCTTGCCGTTCACCGCGACCGTGAGGCGCTGCCCCACCACCGGGTGGTTGTCGTCGTCGGCCAGAAGAGCCGTGACCGAGCGGGAGGCGCCGGTCTTCGTGACGACCAGGATGACCCGGGTCTTCTCGGCGGTGACCGTGTACGGCGCAGCCAAGGAGGCCTTGCCCGCCGCCGTGTCGCCCGCGAAGGCGAGGGTGAGCGTCCCCGCTCCCGCGGGCGCGGTGAGCGGGATCGTGGCCTTCGCCACGCCAGCGGCGTCGGTCGTCGTGACCACGGTCTTGCCGAGCAGGCCGATGGTGACGCGCTTGCCACTGAGTGCCGCGCCGGTCTGGTCGGTGAGCTTCGCCACGACAGCGGCTGGGTCGCCGTACTGCGACGTCGTGCGGCTCGCCAGGGACAGCATCGCGGGCGGCGGTCCGAAGCACTGGTTGCGGGTTGCCGGGACCGGCGTGGTGCCCGTCATGGTGTCGTAAACGATGGTGCCGGTCGGCACGTAGGTGCGGCCGGAGCCGAACACGGCGGTGAGGTCGCCCTCCGTGACGGGCTTGCCGAGCGCGGTCTCGAGGGTGGGACGGTCGATCGTGAACACGACCGTGCTGTTCGTCGGGTCCTGCTTCACGTCGAGCTTCACCGCGGGGTTCGTCGTGCCGGCGATCGTGACAGCGCTCGTCTTGCTGCCCGCTGCGCTGCGGTAGGTGGTCGTGGCCGTCCCCGGACTACCGCCGTAGGCGACGACAGCCTTGGCGTTCGAGGTGAAGCCGACGTAGAACGCGTGCCCGTCGCCCGGAGCCGTCGCGGCGGGGGCGCCCAGCTTGTTGATCTTGAGGAAGACCTTGACCGCTTCACCGGTCGTCTGGAGCGCCAGACCGGTCACGTCCAGGTCGGGGTCGCTTGGCCCCTGGCCGCCTTCGGCGAAGGTGGCGTCTCCCGTGGGATCGGTGACGTCGAAGCAGCCCGACTTCGGGTAGCCGGTGGGGGCGGATCCGCCGCCGGTGGGCGTCGGGCTGGGCGTCGGGCTAGGGGTCGGGGAACCGGTCGGCGTCGGGGTTCCGCCATCGGAGGCACAGCTGGCGCCGTACTCGTAGCTCAGGGCCTTCGGCGCCGGAGCCTCGTCGTAGTTGGAGAACGTCTCAGGGTTGTAGGTGTCAGCCTCGAGGTTCGTGATCGGCAGCCCCGCTACCGGCTTGCCGGTCACCTTCTCCACGTCAGAGGTCTTGATCGTCATGATGACGGAGCTCGTGGCCACGTCGTACTTCACACCGAAGGGGTACTCGGCCCGATTCGTCCCGCCGTTGGAGTCGGTGAGCACGGTCGAGTTGCCGGCCGGGGTGGTGTCGCGGATGGTGTACGCGTTGATGCGCTTGCCGGCGAGGTCGAAGTAGATGTCGTGCTCGTCGGCCAGGCCTTGCGGCGGGGTCGCGCCGAGCTTGTCCACCTTGACCACTGCGGTCAGGACGGTTGCCGTCGAGGACAGCGTTGCGGACACGACGTCGACATCAGGGTCCCCGGTCAGCTTGCTCGGGTCGCGAGGGTCGGGAACGCCCGCGAAGTCGCCGAGTCCCTGCGTGCTGAGGGTGGCGGCCGAGTCGCCCTTGCCGTCGGTCCACGCAGGGCACGCTGGTGCCGCGGTGGCCCCAGTGAGCAGCAGCGGCACGAAGCCGCCCACCGCCAGGAGTGAGACGAGCGCGGTGAATCCTGTGGTCCGGCGCGACATGACGGCTCCCCGGTGCCTTAGGCCAGCTTGAGCTGAGCCGTGGTGCCGGCGTACTTGCCGGTCACGGCCGCGAAGCTGAACTTGATGGTCTGTCCGGCCACGGCCTTGGCCCAGATGGCCTTGCCCTTGGCGTCGGTCTTCAGCGTCCCGACCTTCTTGCCGTTGACGAGTACGTCGAGGCGCTGGCCGGCCAGCGGCTTGGCCACAGGCGTGTCGTCGTCGGTCAGCGCCGCGGTGACGGTGCGCTTGGTGCCCGACTTGACCACACTGATCTTGAGCTTGCTGGTCTCGGGCTTCACCGTGACGTCGTAGGGCAACGAGGTCATGTAGTTGTCCGCGTCACCCGCGAAGGCGGCGAGCACGCTGCTCTTGCCGACGGCTGTGGCGGGCAGGAAGGCATCCGCAACGCCGTCGGCGTCGGTCACGGTCGAGACAGTCGCTCCGCCGAGCGTGAAGGTCACGGTGCGGCCATCGAGCGGGGAGTCATCGTCGGCGACCAGCTGTACCGCGGCCTCGATCAGGTCGCCGTACTGCGCGGTGACGACGTCGTCGCCGAGCCACTCCATCTTCGCGGCCGGGGGACGGAAGCACGAGTTGTCCCCGACCACATAGGTCGCCGCGTCAGCGGTCGCGCCGGTGGCCGAGTCGGCTGCCAGGGTCTGGCCTGGCTCAAGCGCCTGCGACTTCACCGAGACGGCCGTGAGCTTGTCCCCCGCGGCTAGCGGGGCACCGAGCACGCCCTCGAGGGCGGCACGGTCGATGTCGAAGATGACCGCGTTGGCGGTCTTGTCGAAGGTCGGCTTGAACTTGAGCTTCGGCTCGGCCTTGCCGTCGAGCGAGGAGCCGTTGGGGTCGGCGATCTGGTCGGCCGTCGGGTTGGGCGCGAGGCCGAAGAGGCTGCTGTCCTTGCGGCCCGCGTAGTAGTCCACGGTCTTCGCGCCGGACTTGAACTCCACGGTGAACTTGTCGCCGAAGCTGAAGCCAGCGGTGGTGTCGCCGAGCTTGTCGACCTTGACCACCGCACGAAGCGTGTCGGCCGTGGTCTTCATCGCGAAGGCGGTGATGTCGAGGTCGGCCTCGTTGCCGTTCGGGTCTTGCGCGGGGCCGGCGATCGTCGGAGTGGCGTCGCCCTTGCCATCGGTGAAGAGGGCGCAGCCCACCCGCGGCAGAGCGAACGGAGCCTCATCCCCAGTTGCCGGCGGCGGAGTTGCCGATTCCGTGGCGCTCGGCGTCGCGGAGGCCGTGGCGGTTGCGGAAGGCGTAGCGCTGGGGGTTGCTGAGGCGGTTGCGCTTGGCGCGGCCGAAGCCGACGCGGAGGGCACAGAAGCTGACGGCAGCGCCAACGAGCACGCGGTCCCGAAGGAATAGCTGGGGGCAGGAGCAGGGGCTGAGTCGTCGTGGTAGCCCTGGGCGAGGCTAGTCGCGGTAGCGGACCCGGAGTACATGAGCGAAACGGGCTGGCCCGCAACTTCCTTTCCGGCGAGCTTCTTGGCGTCAGCCACTGCGGCCTCAAACGAGATCGTGCTCGAAGCCTTGTCGATCGTCACCGTTGCGTCATACAAGGGATCGGCCTGGAGCGGTCCGGTGAAGTAGGCCTCCGTGAACAGGGGCGACTCGGCAGGATCTCGCGAGACGTAGAAGTACATCTCTTTCCCGGCGACGGTGAAGTCCACCTTGAACGAGTCCGAGAACTCATTCTTGGAGGTGTCGCCGAGCTGCTTCATCCGCAGCTTTGCGTAGATCTTCTGGCTGTCGGCGCCGATCGCGGTGCCGAGGATGTCCAG
>JAVEEJ010000187.1 GCA_030840515.1 Frankiaceae bacterium
CGTCGGCAGCGGCCTGCTCCAGCGCGGCGCGCATCCCGCCCGCGGGCCGTTGCTGGGCGAAGAGCCAGCCGCGCAAGGCCCGTTCCTGGCTTCGGGCCAGCCGCGCGACCTGCCGTGGGTCGTCGGCAGCCTTATGGATGAGGACTAGCGTCTGCAGCACGGAGTCGTGCAGGTGCGCGGCCACCTCCGCGCGCTCCTCGACCCGGATCCGCTGCCGCCGCTCACGGCGGGCCTCGTCAGCCTGGGCGAGGATCCAGGGCAGCGCGAGTACGCCGACTCCCCCGAGCAGCAGCGTCCCCGCAACCAAGCCGTCGCGGGTGGCGGCAAGACTGCCGCGGAGTGCGAGGAGGCCGGCCACACCGGCCACCACGAGCAGCACGCCACCGACCAGCCGCAGCACATCACCGCGCCGGCTGCCGGCAGCGTTGCTGGCGACACTGGTCACCCAGTGCCGACGCTGCTCCCGGTCACTCTGCCGCCAGACCACAGCTGCGCCCACGGCGATGAGTCCCGCAGGGCCCACGAACGGCCCGATGCTGAGCAGTCCCAGCTGGAGCCCGAGCAGCGCAACGCCGGCCGCGAAGAGGACCAGGGCAAGCAGCAGTCCCTTCCGCTGCTCGGGCGTGCCGTCCGCCTCGTGGTCGGGGGGCAGCACCACCCAGAAGACCGCGTAGAGGACCACGCCTGCGACGCCTCCGAGGAGGAACCCGATCCGCACGGCTAGCGGGCGCAGTCCGGTGTGCAGCGCGATCCCGGTGGCGACCCCCGCGAGCGGCCCGGACCCCGGCACGCGCCGGAGTCTGGGTTCGTCGAGCGTCGCTGTCATGCAAGCAGCGTGGCACAGCAAAGGAGCCGCGCCATCCGGGATCACGCGTGCCAGAAGTCAGGGTCGGGTGAGGGTGCAGCCCTGATGTCAGGGACCGGCTGGGCGATGATGCTCGAGCCATGACCACCACCCATGAGCAACCTTCAGCTCCTCGCCTCATCGACGCCCGGCTCCGACGGCCGCTCGATGGCCGGGTCTTCCGCGGCGTGTGCGCCGCGATGGGCCGCTACACAAACACCGACCCCGTGCTCTGGCGCGTGATCACCGCAGTCACTGCGGTGTTCGGCGGTGCCGGCATCGTGCTCTACCTCGCCGGCTGGCTGCTCATCCCGGAGGAGGGCTCCGACGAGTCGATCGCCGAGCGCCGCGGACTCGGCCGGCTTTCCCGCTCCGCGGGGCTCGCGGTGATCGCGGTGATCCTGGCTCTCGCCCTGGTCGCCGTACTCGACCACGGAAGCGGCCTGGCTCTGCTCGCCGTCTTGGCGGTGTTGGGGTGGGCAGCCTGGCGCCACGGCAAGGGCGCGCCCGTGCCCGCGTTCCTGGCCTGGACGGCGCCACAGCCGACTGGGGTCGTCCCCTCCGCGCCGATGGCGGCGCACGACGTGGCCACACCGGCCGCCGTGTGGGTCCCGCCCGTGCGCACCCGACGCGTCCGCAACGGACGGCTCAGCGTCGCCACCGTGAGCCTGGCCGCGATCGTGACCGGCGCCCTGCTCGCCCTACGAGCCAGCGGCAGCGACATCGACGCCGTCCAAGTCCTCGCCGCCGACGTCGTCGTGGTCGGCGCAGGACTCGTGGCGGGCGCTTTCCTCGGCCGACCGCGGCTGCTCGTCACGCTGGGTCTCCTGCTCACGCTCGCGACCGGCGTGACGGCAGGAGCCAGCACTGCTCTGCACGACGGCGTCGGCACGCGCACGTGGGTTCCCTCGCTCGGAGCTCCTACCGACTACCGGCTCGGCTCAGGGGAAGCGACCCTCGACCTCACCACGGTCGCACGACAAGGCCGACCGGCGAGCTACGACCTACGCCTCGGCTTCGGTCATCTGATCGTCATCGTGCCGGCGGGGGCGGCGGTGACCGTCGATGCCGCCACGCGCTTCGGCGACATCACGGGCGTCGGCTCGGACGCCTCGGGAGAGCGAGTACGCCGGACAGGGGTGGTCGGTGATGGCTTCACACCCATCGCCCTCCACATCCGGATGACCGCCGGACAGATCGAGGTGCGTCGTGGCTGAGCTGAAGACACCGCAGCGTCGGTTCGAGCTGTTCCCGCTCCTCAGCGGGCTCGTGTTCATCGCGATCGGCTCGTTGTCCCTGCTCGCCGCCCGCGGAGTGCGCGTGGACGTTGGTTGGGCGGTCGGGGGGCTGCTGCTGGCGCTCGGATGCCTTGGTCTCGGGCTCAGTCTTCGGCGTCCACCGAGTCTGACGGACTGAGCACGCACATCGGCTCCCGCACCTGAACGGTGCGGGAGCCGATTGCTGTGCGCTCACTGTGATCACGATGGGACCGGCGGGTTGCGGGGCAGCGTGGCCACCGCGCTCCTTGTCCCAACGTGATCGTGCGGTCAGACCATCAGCCCATCGTGCAGCCGAAGGGCGCCCCGTTGTTGTCCCACTCCTGCTGGACGATGTAGCCGTGCCCGTTGAGGGTCACGTCGGCACCGCTCGCGTTCGTGGACCCGAACATGAAGTTGCACTGGTCGGAGCCCTCGTCACCGTCGAGTGCGGTCCACCCACCACCGACGGTGGGGTCGGTGATGGTCTCCCACTGCTCGTGTGACGTGGTGTTGATGGCCGAGTCAGCGGCCGGGTCGCCGTTGGGGCTCGACGGCACCTCACACCCGGACTGGCCGCCGTACGGCTCGTCCGCGTAGAGCACCGTCTGACCACCGACCGAGAAGTAGCCGTGGTAGGCGCAGTAGCTCGACACGATCTCGCCGCCGGGGCCGGAGTACATGAAGTACTCGTTGCCGACGCCCTTGGGCCAGCCGTTGAGCGCGACCACGCGCGCCACCTCGGCCTGGATCGCCGCGTCGGTGATGCCGCCCGCCGGGAACGGCGCGGTGTCCACGTAGGAGCCGCCGAACCGCGAGACGTTCTGGATGTTCTGCTGGCCGGAGCCGAGGTCTTGGTAGTACTGCGTGGTCGTGTTGAACAGCGCGCTGCCGCCGACGTCGTTGAACCAGCGCTGGATGAGCGACTTGTAGGACGCCGAGCTGGCGTGCCCGGCCGGCTCCCAGAAGATCGCGTAGTTGGTGTTGGTCAGCTCGACCTCACCACTGCCGTACATGAGAGGCAGCCCCACCGGGGCACCGCCGATCAGGGGCAGCCGGTTCTCGGTCGGCAGCGCCACCTTGCTCTTGACCTTCTCGATCACCTTCATGGGGTGAACGCGCCCCGGCGTGATACCCGAGCCCGCAGATGCGGAGGAAGCCGGCAGGGCGAGTACGGCGAGGCTCGCGGCGGCGGCGAGGGCCGTCGCAGCCGTGAGCTTGGAGCGGAGCGCGTGACGCATGTGGCCTCCCAGTAGCCAGGTCCTACCCCTGACAACGGGAGGGCGCGGGCTTCCTCGCGGCCGGGGAGGGAGACTGGGAGGTCACACCCCTCCGACTCGGGAGCGCACGTGCTGCAGGGAACGGTCCGCTGGTTCGACCCCGAGCGTGGTTTCGGGTTCCTGGCTCCCGACGACGGGAGCGCCGACATCTTCGTGCACGCGAAGGAGATCCTCGGTGACCAGCGCGTTCTCCGCGAGGGACAGGCCGTGGAGTTCGAGGTAGGAGAAGGCGACCGCGGCCGGCAGGCGCGCGGCGTCAGGGTGACCGGGGACCTCCCGCCCGATGCGGTGCTGGGCGTGCTCGCGACGGTCTCCTGGTATGAGCCGGGGAAGGGCTACGGCTTCGCCGCCCCGGATGCCGGCGGCCCGGAGGTGTTCGTGCACAGCTCAGCCATCGTCACCGGCGGCGTGCTGGTCGCGGGACAGCGCGTCGCGTTCCTGACCGTCGAGGGAGAGAAGGGGCCGCAGGCCCAGCACGTCCTCCCCCTGGGGGATGCGACGAGCGCCCCGGCGCAGGCGGACGGAGCCGATGGCACCGTGAGCTGGTTCGACGAGGAGAAGGGGTTTGGGTTTGTCACCCCCGACGCCGGCGGTGAGGACGTCTTCGTCCACGCCCGGGCACTCGCCGAGGGGCTGACCTGGTTGGTCGAGGGCGACCGGGTGAGCTATGACGTCGTGCAGGGCGAGAAGGGGGCGCAAGCCCGCGATCTTCACCTCGTGCGCGGCGCCGACGGCGCGGCGTCCTCCTCGGCGCCGACGCCGGGGAAACAGCTGGGCGCTGGCAAGCCTGGCGCAGGCGCGCCCGCCAGCGCCGGCGAGGGCGTCGTCGCGCGCTACGACGCCGACAAGGGCTTCGGCTTCATCACCCCGGACGCAGGCGGGGACGACCTGTTCGTGCACGTGTCGGTCGTCAAGGGCGCGGAGGCCCTGCAGAAGGGCGAGCGGGTCCGCTTCAAGATCCGCCAGAGCGACCGTGGCCCCCAGGCCGACCACGTCGAGCGGATCTGACTCCTTTCAGGGCGCCGACGCGCCGCTAGGTGCAGGTGAAGTGGCCCAGCCCGTCCGTGTAGGCCGGGTTGCTGTTCTTGCCGAAGTCGTTGGTGAACACCGTCGACAGCTCGTCGTAGCCCGAGGTGGATGCGGTGGCGGCGCCCACGGCGCCGTCTGCGATAGCGAGGTTCTGCATCGCACTGACCATGCTCGGTGACGGGGATCGGACCACACTGTTGCCGCCGTACGCGCCCTCGCAGACGTAGTAGATGTTGTAGACGCCGGTCGAGTCGATCATCTTGTCGTCACCGTTCGGGTTGGGTGAGGACACGTCGGCCTGCATGGCGTCCTGCTGCCA
>JAVEEJ010000196.1 GCA_030840515.1 Frankiaceae bacterium
TCGTGGAGATCACGGTGAGTGTCCAGGGGGTCGACGGACGGCTCCGCGACCTCGAGGTCCGCTGTCCTGAGCACACGACGCTGGGGGAACTGACTCCTCAGCTGCTCGCCGCGGTAGGGGCCGCTCCAGGAGCGCGCTGGGTGGTCGACGGCGCCGCCCCCGATCCAACCCAGCCAGCAGGCAACGTGCTGCGTCACGGCAGCCTCATTGTCGTCGGCGGCAAGGCCAAGGCGGCCCCCGACGCGCTGCTCTCGCTCCACGCCGTCGCGGGCGAGGGCGCCGGGGCGCGCTGGCCCCTGCCGCCGGGGGACCAGGTCATCGGCCGCGACGCGAACAACCCGATCACGCTCGCCGGGGACGCCGCCTCCCGCAGGCATGCACGGCTCTCGATCGACGCCTCCGGCGTCACGGTCACCGACCTCGGCTCGACGAACGGCATCTGGCTGCGTGGCCAGCGGGTGACGGCCACACCACTCACGGTGGGCGAGCCCGTGCACATCGGCGGCACCGCGCTCGCGGTCCACGTGCCGACCGACCCACCGCTGATCGCTCTCCCCCGCGACGGGCGGTGGCAGATCAACCGCGCGCCGCGGGTGCTGCCGGCCGCGCCAGCACTGAGCTTCGCCGTCCCAGCGCCGCCGCCTGAGCGCCCGGCCCCCCGGCTTCCCTGGCTGGCGATGGCAGGACCGCTGGTCGTGGGAGTCGCGCTGGCCTTCCTGATGGACCCCCGCTTCCTGCTCTTCTCCCTGCTGTCTCCGGTGATGGCCGGCGGCCAGGCGCTGTCGGACCGTTGGCACCACAAGCGGGAGTCCACCCGCACCCAGGCCGCACACGCGCAGGCGCTGCGTGACCTGCAGGCTGCCGTGCGCAGCGCGCGCGAGGCGGAGTTGGCAGCTCGGCGCGAGGCCGCACCCGACCCGGCCCGCCTTCGTCAGGTCGTCGAGGGTCCGAACGCCCGGCTGTGGGAACGCCGCCCGGACGACGTCGACTGGCTCACGATCCGGCTCGGCGTTGGGCGCCTCCCCAGTGACATCCACATCGAAGGCGAGCCGATGCCACCCGCGCTCGACGACGTCCCGGTCACCGTGGATCTGGCGGCAGCTCCCGTCCTCGGGGTCGCCGGTCCGCTCGCCGCTCGTCGTTCACTCGGCTGGTGGGTGGCCTGCCAGGCGGCCGCGCTGCACAGCCCGCTCGACCTCGAGGTCGCCGTACTCGCCACCGACTCATCGGCCTGGTCCTGGGCGTGCTGGCTGCCCCACCTCCGCACCTTCACCACCGAGGCCGAGCTGCTCGCCGGCCTGCAGCGCACGGATCGGCCCACCCTGCTGCTGGTCGACGGCGCCCGGGAACTGCGGGCCACCCCCGGCCTGGCAGACCTGCTGCGGGCACCCGGCCGTCATGCCGTGGTCTGCCTCGACGAGCGGGTCGAGGACCTCCCGGGCGAGTGCGCCGCCGTGGCCCAGGTGTCCGCCGGTCCGGTGCCCGCGCTGGAGCTGCGCGTCCGCGGCGCCGCGGCCGTCGCTGCCGTGCTGCCAGATCTGGTGGGGCACGAGTACGCCGAGCGCGTGGCGCGCGACCTCGCGCCCCTGGTGGACGCCACGCCTCGGACCGGAGCGGCTGGCTTGCCGGCAGCGGTGGCGTGGGGCTCCGTCGGTGGGCTCCAGCTCTCCGGTGACGGCGGCGACAGCGACCGGCTGATGTCGGCCTGGTCGACGCCGACGACGCGGGTGGTCATCGGTGTCGGCAGCGAAGGACCGCTCGAGGTCGACCTCGCTGCCGACGGCCCGCACGCGCTGGTCGCCGGCACCACCGGGTCGGGAAAGAGCGAGGCGCTGCGCACCCTGGTCGCGGCGTTGGCGGCGGCGAACCCGCCGGAGGCGCTGTCCTTCGTGCTGGTCGACTACAAGGGCGGCGCCGCCTTCGGGGCATGCGCCCGCTTGCCGCACGTCGCGGGGATGGTCACCGACCTCGACCCGTCGCTCACCGAGCGGGCCCTGGCCTCCCTGTCGGCGGAGTTGAAGCGGCGCGAGCTGCTCCTGGCGCGCGCGGGGGTCGACAACCTGGCCGACTACCCCGGGTCGGGCACCGGATGGGAGCCACTGGCGCGGTTGGTGATCGTCGTCGACGAGTTCGCCACCCTCGCGGAGGAGCTGCCCGACTTCGTCGGCGGGCTCGTCGGCATCGCGCAACGCGGGCGCTCGCTCGGCGTGCACCTGGTGCTCGCGACCCAACGCCCGGAGGGCTGCGTCTCCGCCGACATCCGCGCCAACACCGCGCTGCGCCTGTGCCTCGCCGTGAACACCGACGCGGAGTCCCGCGACGTGGTCGACGCGCCCGACGCGGCCCTCATTCCGCCGGGGCTGCCCGGACGGGGCTACGTGCGCGCCGGCAGCGGCACGCTGCGCCCGGTGCAAGTCGCCCGGGTCACGGCTCCGCTGCCCGCAGCTGGCGCCGACGTCTCGGTGCGCCCGGCTGGCCTCGTCTCCGAGCCGCTGCCAGCGGACCTGCCGCACGGGCTCGACCTGCTTGTCGCCGCCGCCTGCGAGCTCGCCGACACCGGGGCCGTGCAGCCCGCCCGTTCACCGTGGCTGGCGCCGCTGCCGCACCCGATCAGCGGTGACGGCGCGGCCTGGGCGGTGGCGGACCTGCCCGAGCGCCAGGCGTACACCGAGGTGCGCAGCGACCTCAGCGCAGACGGCCACCTGATCGTGGTCGGCGCCCCGCGCTCGGGTCGCAGCACGGCCGCGCGGGCGGTGGTGAGCGGGCTCGTCGCGACCCACTCGGCCGACGAGCTGCACGTCTACGCCGTGGACGACTCCGGCTCCCTCGCGGACCTCGCCGAGCTTCCGCACTGCGGCGCGGTGGTCCGGGTGCACGACGCCGACCGACTCGTACGGATGATCGGGATGCTCACCCGCGAGGTCGCGCGTCGTCGCGATGCCGGCGGCGAAGGCGAGCCCCGGCTGCTGCTCGTCGTCGACCGGTGGGAGAGCGCGCTGGACGCGCTGGAGCTGCGCGACGGCGGCCGGTGGGCCGACGCGCTGCACGCCTTGGTCAGTGACGGGGCGGCCGCCGGGCTGCACGTGGTCGCCGTGGTGGGTGGCCGCGCCCCCTCGGGCCGACTCAGCTCGGCGGTGGACCGCAGGCTGGTGCTGCGCATGGCCGACCCGACCGACATGGCGATGTTCGGCATCCCGCTGCGCTGCGTGCCGAGCGAGCTCCCGCCGGGCCGCGGCTTCCTGGTCGACGCCGGCGGCGCCCGCCTGGTGCAGGTCGTGCTGCCCCATCCCTACGCGGGCGAGGGCACAGCAGCCGATCGACCCCCGCGGCGGGTGGACCCGCTTCCGGTGTCCATCGACGTGATCTCGGCGGAACTGCTCCGCCGCAAGCCGCGGCCCGAGGGGCGAGCCTGCGTGCTGCTCGGCGTCGGCGGCGACGAGCTGTCCCCGGTCGACCTCGACGTGGTCGACGTGTCCCCCGCGTTCGTGGTGGCCGGACCGCCTCGGTCGGGTCGCTCCACGGCGCTCGCGCGCATCGTGAGCGGACTCCTGGGCGAAGGGATCGCGGTCGCTGCGCTGCTGCCCCGCGCGAGTGCCGTGGCGGCTGTGCCCGGCGTGGTCGTGCTCGCCGGCGACGAGCTCACCCCGCCTGCCGACCACGTGCTCGTCTGCGATGACGTGGAGCTCGCCGAGCCGGGGGGGCTGCTGTTGCTCGAGGCCGCGCTGCGCGAGGCGCGTGACGGGGGCCCGACCGTCCTGCTGGCGGGTACGACGGACGACCTGGCGGTCGGTTTCAGGGGACCGGTGGTGGAGGCGCGGCGCTCTCGCTGCGGCCTGGTGCTGGCACCGCGCACCCCACACGACGGCGAGCTGCTGGGCACGCGGCTGCCGCAGCCGTCGGCGGGCGAGGTTCCGCCGGGCCGCGGGATGCTGGTAGTGCGTGGCGCCGTCTGCGCTCTGCAGGTGGCCTTGTGAGCCGCGGGCCTCAACCGGCCGCGAACGCCGTGCGCGCTGTGTAGCGGGCGCCGTGCTTGGCCAGCACCAGCGGCAGCTGGAACGTGGTCGAGAGCGAGTCTCCGGTGAGTGCCTCATCCAGCGGCCCCGACTCGACGACCTGCCCGTCACGCAGCAGGAGCACGTGGGTCGACCCGGGCGGGATCTCCTCGACGTGGTGGGTGACCAGCACCGTCGCAGGCGACGCGGGGTCCGACGCGATGCGTGACAGTCGCAGCACGAGCGCTTCGCGGGCCCCGAGGTCCAGTCCGGCAGCCGGCTCGTCGAAGAGCAGCAGCTCAGGGTCGGGCATCAGCGCCCGCGCGATCTGCACCCGCTTGCGCTCCCCCTCGCTGAGCGTGCTGTAAGCCCGGTCGACGAAGGGCTCGCAGCCGAGGTAGCGCAGCAGGTAGCGCGCCCGGTCAGCGTCGAGGTCGTCGTACTCCTCCCGCCACCGGCCCACCACGGCGTAGGCGCCGGTCATCACGACGTCCAGCACCCGCTCGTCAGGTGGGATGCGGTCGGCGAGCGTTGACGTCGTCACGCCGATCCGCGACTTCAGCTCCCGCAGATCGGTGCGGCCGAGCCGCTCGCCGAGCACGTCGACGGTGCCCTTGGTCGGGAACGCCGAACCGCTGCACAGCGAGAGCAGCGTGGTCTTGCCCGCGCCGTTGGGGCCGAGGATCACCCACCGCTCGTCGGCGCGCACCGTCCAGTCCACGTCGTCGAGCAGCGTCGCGCCGCCCCGGACCACGCGGACATCGCGTAGCTCGAGTACGGCGTCACTCACAGCCCTCGACCTGCTTCACAACGACACCGTGTCAGCTCGACGCAGCGGAGCTCTGGATGACGCCACGGATCTGGCGCAGCGCGACCGAAAGCGTGGCCAGGTCCTGGATCTCGGCGTTAGCGACATCACCGAGGATCTGCGCGGCCCGACCGACGGCGACCTGGTTCGCCTCGACCCAGGCGCTGAGCCGTGCGTCCACGGGAAGGCCGGAGTCGGTCTTGGCGATGACGTCGGCTACCAGCGCCGCGTGGGCGGCGTAGAGGTCGTCGCGCAGGGCGGCCCGCGCCAAGGTCTGCCAACGGGTGTCACGCGGCAGCGCGAGGACCTGCTCGCGAAGCCGCCACAGCAGCAGCCGCTCGTCGAGCGCGAAGTAGAGCTGGGCCACCTCGGCGACGTCGCGGCCCGTCGAGGTGGCGGTGTCGACGATGTCGAGGGCCGAGTAGGCGACTGTCAGCGAGGCGACCCGCGCGGCGAGCTCGGCCGGCACGCCGCGCCCCACGAGCTCGTCGGTCTCCGCGTCGAAACGCTCCCGGTCGTGCCCGGTCACCGTCTTCGGCAGGGACTCCACGACGGTGCGGATGCCGGGCTCGAGCGCCGCCACCGTGCTGGTCACGTCGAGCGGTGGCCGGCGGTTCTGCAGCAGCCAACGAGTGGCGCGTTCCACGAGCTGACGGGCCCGCAGCTGCATCTGGGTCTGCACGCTCGCCTCGACCTGGTTGTCGAGCGACTCGATCGCCGCCACCACGTCAGGGACGTCGTACACGTCCCGTGCCGTCGCCCAGGCGCGCACGATGTCGGCTGCCGAGGCGCCGGTCTCCTCACCGATGCGGAAGGCGAACGTGACGCCGGCGTAGTTGACCATCTCGTTGACGACGCCGGTGACGATGATCTCCCGACGCAGCCGATGACGCTCCATCTCGGCCGCGTACTTCTCACGCAACGGAGTGGGGAAGTAGGCGGCGAGCTGGCGGTGCAGGTAGGGATCCTCGGGAGCATCGGAGGCGAGTACGGCGTCGGTGAGCCAGATCTTCGTGTAGGCGAGCAGCACCGCGAACTCGGGCGTGGTCAGCCCCAGCCCTGCCGCGCGTCGCTCGGCGATCTGCGCATCGCTCGGCAGCGCCTCGAGCGTGCGGTCGAGCCGGCCCTGCTTCTCGAGGAACTCGATGTAGGCCGCGTGCACATGGAGCATCCCTGGCCCCTGCGTACGCGAGATCTCCAGAGCCAGCGTCTGCTCGTAGTTGTCACGAAGGACCAGCGCAGCGACCTCGTCGGTCATGGCCGCGAGCTGCGCGTCGCGCTGCTTGCGGGTCAGGTCACCGGCGTCGACCGCGGCGTTGAGCAGGATCTTGATGTTCACCTCGTGGTCGGAGGTGTCGACACCCGCGGAGTTGTCGATCGCGTCCGTGTAGATGCGCCCGCCGGCGAGCGCGTACTCGATCCGACCCCGTTGCGTCAGCCCGAGGTTCCCGCCCTCACCGACGACGGTGCAGCGCAGCTGGTTGCCGTCGACCCGGATCGCGTCGTTGGCCTTGTCGCCGACCTGCGGGTGGGACTCCAACGAGGCCTTGACGTAGGTCCCGATGCCTCCGTTCCAGAGCAGGTCCACCGGCGCGAGCAGGATCGCCTTCATCAGCTCGGCCGGCGTCAGGGTCGCGGTGCCGTCGGGCAGCCCGAGCACGGCGGCCACCTCGGCGGTGACCGGAATGGACTTGGCCGCCCGTGAGAAGACGCCGCCACCGGCGGAGATCAGGCTCTTGTCGTAGTCGTCCCAGCTCGAGCGCGGCAGTTCGAAGAGGCGCTTGCGCTCCGCCCAAGACTGCGCCGCGTCGGGCGCGGGGTCCAAGAAGATGTGGCGGTGGTCAAACGCGGCGACCAGCCGGATGTGCTGCGAGAGCAGCATCCCGTTGCCGAAGACGTCACCACTCATGTCGCCCACCCCGACGACGGTGAAGTCCGTCGACTGCACGTCGACACCGAGGTCGCGGAAGTGCCGCTTCACGGACTCCCACGCGCCGCGTGCAGTGATCCCCATGCCCTTGTGGTCATAGCCCGCCGAGCCACCCGAGGCGAAGGCGTCCCCGAGCCAGAACCCGTAATCGTTCGCGATCGCGTTCGCGATGTCGGAGAACGTGGCCGTGCCCTTGTCGGCTGCCACGACGAGATAGGGGTCGTCGCTGTCGTGGCGCACCACCTGCGCGGGCGGGGTGACTTCGCCAGCGACGATGTTGTCGGTGATGTCGAGCATCCCGCGGATGAAGGTCCGGTAGCACTCCACGCCCTCGGCCATCACAGCCTCGCGGTTCATCGGGTCCGCGACCGGCCGCTTCACGACGAAGCCGCCCTTGGCGCCGGTCGGCACGATGACGGTGTTCTTCACCATCTGCGCCTTCACCAGGCCGAGCACCTCGGTGCGGAAGTCCTCCCGCCGGTCGCTCCACCGCAGCCCACCGCGCGCCACCGATCCGAAGCGCAGGTGCACTCCCTCGACCCGCGGTGAGCAGACCCAGATCTCGTAGGCCGGCCGCGGGGCCGGTAGCCCCGGCACGCGCTTCGGGTCGAGCTTGAACGACAGGTAGTCCTTGAGCTGGCCGTCTGCAGCCGACTGGTAGGCGTTCGTGCGCACGGTCGCCTGCACCAGGCGCAGCATCGCGCGCAGGATGCGGTCCTCATCGAGGCTGGCCACGT
Source organism: Frankiaceae bacterium (assembly GCA_030840515.1). Lineage (GTDB taxonomy): Bacteria > Actinomycetota > Actinomycetes > JAVEEJ01 > JAVEEJ01 > JAVEEJ01. The sequence goes on from JAVEEJ010000196.1 coordinate 7,468, forward strand.
CGTCGAGCCCGGCCTCCATAGCGGAGACGAGGGTCCCCTCCGCCTCCGCGCGGTCCTTGGCGAACGCGGGGTCGAACCTGGCCCCGAAGAGCTGCACGAGCAGACGGGCCAACCCTGTGTGGGCAGCGAGCGTGGCCTCGATGTAGGCCTGGCTGAACGTCGAGCCGGTCTGGCGGAGGTACTTGGCATAGGCCCGGATTACGGCGACCTCACTCCAGGTGAGGTCCGCAGCGAGCACAAGGGCGTTGAAGCCGTCGTTCTCCGCCTCGCCGCGCCACACAGCGGCGAAGGCCTCCTCGAAGCGCCGGCGCACCTCGGCGTCGACCTCGGTCCCACCCGCGCCCCCCGGGCGCCGGAGCCCGAAGTCGTAGACATACGCGCGGGTGCCGTCCGACGGCTCGAGCTCGTAGGGACGCTCGTCGGTGACCTCGACGCCCATGTTCTGCAGCACCGGCATCACAGCCGAGAGCGACAACGCCGGCCCGCGGCGGAACAGCTTGAAGCGTCGCTCACCGGGTGCCGCACCCGCCGGCCGGTAGAGCGCGGTGACCAGGTCATCACCGAGCCGGTCCAGCCGGTCGAGGTCGAGCACGCCGATGCGCGCCGGGAAGTCCTCCTTGTAGGCCTCCGGGTAGGCATCGCCCCAGAGCCGCACGAGCTCCGACGCCCGTGCCTCACCGAGCATCTCGAGCGCGGAGTCGGCGAGGTCGTCGTTCCACGTGTGGGTCGCCTCGGTGAGCTGCTCACGCACCGCGTCGACGTCGACGTCGAGCTTGGCCGCACCCGGCTCGGTGCGGACGATGAAGTGCAGCCGGGCGAGCACGGACTCGGTGATCCGGGTGGTGTACTCGACCGAGTTGCCGCCGTACGCCTCCATGAGGATCGACTGCATGGCCAGCCGCACCTGCGTGGTGAAGCGATCGCGCGGGAGGAACACCAGGCAGGAGATGAAGCGCCCGTAGTCGTCGCGACGGGGGAAGACGGCGACTCGACGCCGGTCCTGCAGGTGCAGGATGCCTTCGGAGATCTCCCCCAGGTCGCCCTCGTCGATCTGGAACAGCTCGTCGCGCGGGAACGTCTCCAGGATCTGCAGCAGGTCATTCCAGTCGTGGCTGTCGCGCTCGAAGCCCGACGCGCTGAGCACCGTCGCCACCTTGCGGCGCACGACCGGCACGGTCAGCGCTGACACGACGTAGACGCTCGGCGCGAACAGGCCAAGGAACCGGCGCTCCCCCACCGCGTTGCCTGCGGCGTCGAAGCGCTTCACGCCGACGTAGTCCAGATAGCTCGGGCGCTGCACGGTCGCGCGCGAGTTGGCCTTGGTCAGGGTGAGCAGCCGCGGCTCGAGCGCCTTGGAGCGCACGTCCGGGGGGAGGTCGGCGAAGCTGCGGCTCACCGGCGCCAGGCCTGCGTCGCGCAGGATGCCGAGCCCCGACCCCGGTCGTGAGCACAGCGCCTCCTCACCGGGGTCGCCGGTGAGGTCGTACTCACGGAACCCCAGGAAGGTGAAGTTCCCCTCGACCATCCACCGGAGCAGCGCCGCGCCTTCCTCGATCTCCTCGGCGGCGACGGTGCTGGGTGGCGTCGCCTCGAGCTCGGCGAGGATCTCGTCGACTCGCGCGCAGACCTTCGCGCGGTCCTCGACCACAGCGCGCACGTCCTCGAGCACCCGACGCAGGTCGCTGCGGAGTCGGTCGAGGGTCGCGGGATCGGACTGCCGGTCGACCTCGACGTGCATGAAGGACTCGCGTACGACGTCTGCATCCTGCTCCGTCCCCGCTGCCCCGACGGCGATGAAGCCACCGACGGCGTCGCGCCGCACCATCAGCTGGGGGTGGACGATCAGGTGGATGGCCAGGTCGTGCCGGGTGAGCTCGGCGCTGACCGAGTCGACCAGGAACGGCATGTCGTCGATGACCACCTCGACCACCGTGTGGGGCGAGGACCAGCCGTCGTCGGCGATCGTCGGGTTGATGACCCGGACCAGGGCCGTGCCCATCGGACGGCGCTCGGCGAGACGCAGCTGGGAAAGCGCGGCACCGCGGACGTCATCGGGGTCGCGGCCGAGCAGGTCCTCGGGCGCGACGTGGCGGTAGTACTGCCGCAGGTAGGCGCCGTACTCGCCGCCGCCAGAGGAGATGGCGCGCTCGACCAGGTCGTTCTTGGCCTGGTCCAGACGGCTCCCCGCCGTCGTCGGCATCGCGACCCCTTTGTCGCTGGTCCATCCATCAAGATCGGTCGAGCCAACCCTAGTCCCCGGCTTCGTCGTAGGGTGCGGACATGGCCACGAAGATCACAAGCAAGGACGAGTACGACGCCTCCCCCGACGCTGTGATGGCTGCGCTGAGCGACGAGCAGTTCCAGCTCGAGAAGCACGCGGCGGTTGGCAGCACGAACGCCAAGGTGCTCGAGATCGCGGAGCAACCCGACGGCTCTATCCGGCTGCGAATCCAGCGGGACGTCGAGACCGCCGG
>JAVEEJ010000245.1 GCA_030840515.1 Frankiaceae bacterium
GGTAAGGATCGGGAGTCACGTCCACGATGGCTTCCGGCAGAGCGAGCGAGTCGATGAAGGCGTCCACCGCGGCCGCGTCGTCGAGGTCCGGTCCCGGCGCGGACTCGGGAAGCCGCTTGGCCACCACGTTGCGTGCCGTGGCCTGGGCCAGAACGCCGCCGTCGCTGCCGCTGATCACACAGCGGGACAGCGCCAGTCGGCCCTGCACCACGGTGAGCGAGCCGACCGCGGTGATCTCGCCCGAGGCCATGGTGGCCGGCTGGGTGAAGTTGAACGACATCTCCGAGGTGCTGAACATCGTCCGCGAAGGCAACGTGCGACCCACGACCGAGCCGAGCGCCATGTCGGCGATGACGGCCAGCAGCCCACCGGGGACCGTTCCCTGTGACGAGAGCAGGTGCTGCGTGACCGGCTGGGTCCAGACCGTGCTCTCCTCATCAGCCGAGGCGTAGACGATGCCGGTCAGCCGTGACAGCGGCGGCGGCGGCCACTTCCCGCGCTCGCCCGCCAGCTCGCGCAGCGCTGCCGGGAGAAGGAACAGCCGCGGGTCAGGGAACGCCCCGCGCGACGGCTCCCTCCACATCTGCCAGCCCGGTGCCGCGACGCCGGCTGCCACATCAGGCTCGATGCTTCACCCCCTGTAGGACAAGCGCACCCTCGGCGGCGAGCGTACGCTCACGATCATGGCTGCTCGCACGCTCAGGATCGCCCAGGACAAGGCCGCCGACGAGCTGCTCGCCAATGACCCACTCGCACTGCTGACCGGGATGCTGCTCGACCAGCAGTTCCCGATGGAGCGTGCCTTCGCCGGTCCCCACCTGATGGCCGAGCGGCTCGGTGTGGACCGGCTCGACGCGGCGCAGCTGGCGACCTACGACCCCGACAAGCTGACCGCGCTGATGACAGGACCTCCTGCTGTCCACCGCTTCCCCGGCTCCATGGGTGAGCGGGTTCAGGCGATGTGCCGGATCCTGGTGGACGAGTACGACGGCGACGCGGCGAAGCTGTGGACCGGTGTCACCGACGGCGCCGAGTTGCGCAAGCGGCTCGAGGCGCTGCCGGGCTTCGGCGCCCAGAAGGCGAAGATCTTCGTGGCGCTGCTGGCGAAGCAGTACGGCGTGAAGCCCAAGGGCTGGGAGCAGGCCGCGGGGGACTACGCGCTCGACGGGTTCCGTTCGGTGGCGGACGTCACCAGTGCCGAGACGCTGGCCAAAGTGCGTGCCCACAAGCAGGAGATGAAGGCCGCCGCGAAGGCGAGCCAGGCCGCGCGGGCCTGACGCAGCTCAGGGGCGGAAGCGGTCGACGACCGCGCTGCTGAGCACCCGCGCCCGCTCGTCCGCTCCTTCGGGCGCGGTCATGCCGTGCAGGTCGAGCGAGGTCGCGCCGTGGATGGCCGCCCAGCACAGCCGCGCGCCGTCCTCCGCCGTCGTGCCGCGCAGCGTGCCGGCGTCGAGGCAGACCTGCCAGGTGTCGACCAGCCGCTGGAAGCAGCCGTGGGCTGCGGCGACCGCGTCGGGCGAGGGCTGGTAGTCGGGGATCCGGCGGCCGAACATCACGTCGTAGAACGCCGGGTTGGCCAGCGCGAACCGGCGGTAGGCAGCGCCCATCTCGCACAGCAGGTCCGGTGAGCCGGGGGAGCCCTTGGCGTCGTCCATGGCTGCCGACAGCCGCTCGAAGCCCTCGATGTAGAGCGCCTCGATGAGGCCCGGCTTGCCGCCGAACAGCGTGTAGACGATCTGAGTGGACGCTCCGATGGCGGCCGCGACCCGCCGCACGCTGAGCGCCTCGGAGCCGTGGTCAGCAAGCAGCTGGGCAGCGACCTCGAGCGCGTCGCCGCGGCGGGATGCTGTGTCCACCGTCACACTCGCATCCTGCCCCAGCCCTCTTGCTAACACCGTCATAACGCTGTTATACATCCTGCATGTCGATCACCGCCACCCGTGCGTCCGACCCGGAGACCAGCAAGCCGGAGGGGAGCGAGTACGACGGAGCGCGGGCCCGCCGCGTCCTCGCCGTCACCTCGGCCGCCGTCTTCGTGGTCTTCCTCGACGCGACGATCGTCAACATCGCGTTCCCGGCCCTGGCCCAGTCGTTCTCCCACGCCACCAGGGCCGACCTGAGCTGGGTGCTCAACGCCTACGCCATCGTCGTCGGCGCCCTGCTCGTGACGGCAGGACGGCTCGGGGACGCCACGGGACGGCGGCGGCTCTTCCTGTCAGGGCTGGCCGTGTTCGCCGTGGCCAGCGCCGCCTGCGGTATCGCGCCGACCGTCGGGCTGCTCGTGCTGGCACGAGCAGGCCAAGCAGTCGGTGCCGCCCTGCTCGTCCCCGCCAGCCTCGCCCTCCTGCTGCCGGAGTTCCCGCCCGCGCGCCGCAGCTGGGCCGTCGGCATCTGGGGCGCGATGGGCGCGGTGGCGGCCGCCAGCGGCCCCACGATCGGCGCGCTGCTCGTCGAAGGACCGGGCTGGCGCTGGGTCTTCTACGCCAACGTCCCGATCTGCGCCTTCGCCTACTGGGCCGGCCGCAAGGTGCTGGTGGAGTCCCGGGAGCCCGGCTCCGACGTGCGCATCGACGGCCTGGGCCTGGTGCTGGTCACCGCGACGTTCGGGCTGCTCTCGCTCGGCATCGTGCAGGGACAGGAGTGGGGCTGGAGCTCCTGGCGGATCATCGCCGCCTTCGCCGGTGTCGCCGTACTCGCTCCCATGACCATCCGCCTCGCCGCGCAGCACCCGGCGCCGGTGCTGCCCGTGACGTTGTTCCGGGTCAGGTCGTTCGCGGTCGCCACCGGCGCGACCGTGCTGTTCTCCGCGGCGTTCTTCGCCAACCTGCTCGCCAACGTGCTCTACCTCACCGGCGTCTGGCACTGGTCGGTGCTGCGCACCGCGGTCGCGGTCGTGCCAGGTCCCGTGCTGGCCGCGGTGGTCTCGCCGCTCGCGGGCAAGCTCGCCGACCGGCGCGGGCACCGGCTGCCGGTCGTCGCCGGCGCCGTCGCGGTGGCCGCCGGCTCGCTGTGGTTCGTCGCGACGATCGACGCGACACCGGACTACCTCGGTGGCTTCTTCCCGGGACTGCTGCTGATCGGGCTCGGCATCGGGCTCGCCTTCCCCACCCTCGGCGCAGCCGGTGCCGTCGCGCTGCCACCGGCGCAGTTCGGGGTCGGCTCCGCCGTGATCGGTGTCGGCCGCCAACTGGGCTCCGTGATCGGCGTGGCCGGTCTGGTGGCCGTACTCGGCACCGTGACGCCGCTGAACGCGGTCCACGCCGCACATCGCTCGTGGGCGGCCATCGCGGCCGTCTCGCTCGCCTGCGCGGCTGTCGCCGCCCTCCTCCCCGGTCCGAGGGGTCTGGGCGACCGCACCTTGGGGTAGTTCGCGCTGCATGGGATCACCCGCCGCGCTCTGGCTCGTCCGGCACGCGGAGAGCGCCGGCAACCTCGCCGACGTCGCGGCGCACGCCGCCGATGCGGCCGAGCTCGACCTGCAGTGGCGCGACGCCGACACCCCGCTGTCCGAAGCGGGCCTCGAGCAGGCCAAGGCGCTCGGTGAGTGGTTCCGGGGCCAGCCGCAACCCGACGTGGTCCTCACCTCCCCGTATCTCCGGGCGCGCGACACCGCGGAGGCCCTCGGGCTGCCGGTGCGCCTCGATGAGCGGCTGCGCGAGCGGGACCTAGGCGCCTTCGACGGCCTGACCCGCCGCGGTGTGACCGAGCGCTATCCCGACGAGGCCGCGCGGAGCTCGCGGGTGGGCAAGGTCTACTACCGGCCGCCTGGCGGCGAGAGCTGGAGCGACGTCGCGCTGCGGGTGCGGTCACTGCTCGGCGACATCAGGGCCGAGTACGACGGACAGCGGGTGGTGTGCGTGACGCATCAGGCGGTCCTCATGTGCTTCCGCTGGGTGCTCGACGGCATGAGCGAGGCCGAGGTGCTCGAGCTCGACGCGACCAGCCGGGTCGGCAACGCCTCGGTCTCGCGCTATGCGTCGCACGAGGGGCGGCTGGTCCTCGAGGCCTTCGACGACCGCACCGCGGTGACGCCGCGGGACGTGCCGGAGACGGCGGAGCCCCCTGCCGAGGCAGTCATTGGCTAGCCGCTCGGTCGACCGTGACCTCCTCGTCGCGTGGGCCCCGAGCGCGCCCTCCGGGGGCGGCAAGGAGGAACGCGGCCGGGTGCTGGTCATCGGCGGTGACGCCGGCACCCCCGGCGGCGTGCTGCTGGCCGGCGAGGCCGCGCTGCGGGTGGGCGCGGGCAAGCTGCAGATCGGGTGCGCCCCGGAGGCGGTGGCGGCGCTTGCCGTCGCGGTCCCGGAGGCGCTGGTGGTCGACCGCGCCGAGGTGTCCGCGTTGGCGGCCGAGGCCGACGCGGTGCTCATCGGCCCGGGCATCGGCGACGCCGACGAGGCCAGCCGGATCGTGAAGGGACTGCTGCCCGAGCTCGAGAACGTGCCCCTCGTGCTCGACGCGCTCGCTCTGGCGGCGGCGGACCTGGTAACCGGCCGCGCCGCGCCGACCGTGCTGACACCCAACCCGACCGAGGCGGCGCGCGCCCTCGACCGGGACGAGCTCGGTGACGAGGTGGCCGCCGCGGTCGAGCTGTCGTCCCGCACCGGCGCGGTGGTGGCGCTCGGCTCCGAGTTGTCAGTGTGTGCGGGGCCTGGGGG
>JAVEEJ010000266.1 GCA_030840515.1 Frankiaceae bacterium
ACGTTGAAGATCGCTATGCCGAAGCCCAGGGTGCCGAACCCGACGCAGAACAGGCTGAGCATCCACCCGCGCTGACTGAGCGGGATCAGTAGGCAGAACGGCGTGGTGAGCATCGGCAGCACCCTGATCCCGAACGCGATGCCGTAGCGCCCGACGACCCGGCTCGCCACCAGGGCCCCGATCACGCCGCCGATGCCGGTGATGGTGAACATCAGCCCGATGACTCCGGCGCCGAGCCCGAGGGTGCGGGCGAGGAAGAGCACGGTGATCGCCATCTCGATCGAGCCCACGAAGTTGAACCCCGCGGTAGAGATGGCGATCCGGCGCAGGGTCGGGGTGCCGAGCAGGAAGGACAGGCCCTCGCGCACCTCTCGCACGAGGTTGCGTTGCTCGGCCGCGGCGCGCTCGGGCTCGGGTGAGGTGATCCGCAGCACCCAGCCGAAGGAGACCAGGTAGCTCAGGGCATCGGCGAGGACCGCCACGGGTGCGCCGAGCAGCTTCACCACCGTCCCGGCCAGTCCGGGGCCGGCGACCTGGGCGACGGTGTGGGTGGCGGCGAACCGGCCGTTCGCCTCGGTCAGGTCGGCGCGCTCGACGACCGCCGGCAGGTAGGCGTAGTGCGCCACGTCGAACAGCACGGTCCCGATACCGGCGATCCCCACCACCACGATGAGCTGGACCAGCGTGAGGATCCCCAGCGCGGAGGCGACCGGGATGGTGAGGAACAAGACGAAGCGGCCGAGGTCGGTGGCAAGCAGCATGGGTCGCTTGGGGAGCCGGTCGACCCAGGCGCCGGCGGGCAAGCCCACGAGCAGGAAGGCGAGCGAGGACGAGGCCTGGAGCACCCCCAGCTCCAAGGGGGTCGCGTCCAGGTTGAGCACGGCGAGCAGTGAGATGGCCAGGAACGAAACCTCGGTGCCGATGTTGCTGACCGTGTCGGCGAGGAACAGCCGTCGGAAGTTGGGGTTACGGCGAAGTACGCCGACCCGACGAGGTCGACGTACTCGCCTGCCCGCCATAGCGCGGCATCATCGCGCAGGCGATCGCCTCAGCTGTAGACGAGGTCCACCGCGGTGAGTGTGGCGTCGATCTCGGCGTGCGCGGTGCCCGAGTGGCCGGAGTCCGGGGGCGCGACGACCACGCATCCAGCGGGGGTGAGGTAGCAGGACGTTCCCGTGCCCATGTTCGCGTAGGCAGCCGCCTGGGCGTAGAGCGTGATGTTCGCGTTGCGGGCGAAGTCAGTGATCGTGATGGTGAGCTGAGCGGTCTGGTTCTGAACGCCGCCGCTTGGGTTGTCACTAGGGATGCCCGCCGTCATCCGGGACTCGTTGATGGTGACCAGCTGCGTGGCGACGGTGCATTTGCCGCAGCCGGCGTAGGCGTAGAGGTGTGATCCAGCGGCGACCTCGCCGTGGGTGGCGTTCACCGATGACGATGCCGACGTGATGTGCCAGCCGAAGGTGGCAGTGAGCTTGGTGGCGCTCGCCGGCGCGCGAACGGTCAGGTACTGGTAGCCGTAGCCCTGGGCGTGCTCGGTGGCGCTCTGGTCGTTGGTGCTGCGGCTCATGTCCACGGCGGCGACTACCTGTCCGATGTCCCTGGAGGCTGTCGCGGTCGGGGAGCATGTCGTCCCGGCCAGGCAGCTGGCGGTCGAGGTGTTGGTGGCCGCGTTGGCGTAGGGCGCGACGAAGTGGGTGGGTGATGACTTCGGGCTTGCGCCTGCTGGCGCTGCGAGGACTGTGCCGAGGACGGCGGTGGACAGGATCAGGATGCGGCGGGTGTTCATCTGGGCTCCCCCTTTGTGGTTGTCCTAGAAAGTAGGGATCCGTGGGGGTAAGCGCATGAGGGCTAACCCTGAAATCGCGCGGCTTCGGGGGGCTGTGCAGACTGCCCCCATGAACAGCCTTGAGACAGCCAGCGCAGCAGCGTCACCGATCGGGCGCCTCGGCGGCGCGTTCATGTCCGACCCGGCGACGCAGGAACGCGGCAACGAGCTGGGTTACACGGGCTGGCGGTTCTACTACGGCGGGCGCTGCGGCGTGCTCGGCGACGTCGACGCCGACGTGGTGGCGGCTTCGACGTTCTTCATCCCCATCCACATCGTGCGCAGTGCGTGGACCAAGGCGCGCGCGGTCGGCGACCTCTGCGACGCCGGCCTCGGCTACCGGGAGGCGTGTTGGGAGTGGGGACGCAAGCACCTCGACGGGGTCGACGGCATCGAGCGGATCAACGAGCTCACCGAACGAGTGGTCCAGCACGCGTCACCGATCAACGCACCCCTGTTCGCGGGCTGGCGGGCGGTGGGGCTGCCCGATGACGCGCCGGCGCGGGCGGCTCAGCTGCTCCACACGTTGCGCGAGCACCGCGGCGCGATGCACGCGGTCGCCGTACACGCATCCGGTCTCACACCCGTCGAGGCGACGGTGACGAGCAAGCTCGCGGCCGTCTCGCTCAAGCTGTTCTCCTGGCCGGAGCCGTGGCCCGAGGTGACGCCCGAGCTGCTGGCGACGCGGGCAGCCGCCGACGCCTTGACGGACCAGCTGGCGGCGCCGGCGTTCGAGGCGCTGAGCGCAGAGGAGGGCGACGAGTACGTCGCACTGCTGGTCGCGGCCAAAGAGAAGGTGTTCCCGAAGAAGGCCTGACGCTACTGGCCGGTGCGGCCGTCGATGCACTCGCGCAGCAGATCCGCGTGGCCGAGGTGCCGGGCGTACTCCTCGATCATGTGCACCAGCACCTCGCGCAAGACGGCCGGCCCGTCAGGGTGTGTGCCCTCGACGTCGAGTGACTCGGCCGCGTCGACGTACGCCTCGGCATTCCTTACTTCTCTTCGCCAGGTCTGCCACGCGTCTTGGACGACGGCGACGTCCGGCTCGGCTCCGTCGAAGTCCAGGTCGCGGTGCTCGGGCGTCCAGTAGAGCCGCGGCACGTCCTGGCCCTGCATGACCCTCGTGAACCAGGAGTGCTCGACGCGGGCCAGGTGCCGGACCAGCCCCAGCAGCGACATCGACGAGGGCGGGACCGAGCGCATCGCCATCTGCTCGGCATCCAGGCCCGCGCACTTCATCTCGAGCGTGAGCCGGTAGTGCCGCAGGTACTGGGTCAGGGTTGCGCGCTCACCCACCGGGCTGGGCTGCCCCTCGCGCGGGTCGTCCTCGGGATCGACCCACATGTCGGGGAACTGGCGTCCGCTCATGCTCCCAACCTGCCGCGCCCCTGTCGGCCGTGGCAAACCCGCGGGAAATGGGGAGGACGTCCTGCGTGAGGGCATGGGACGCTTGCGGTGATAGTCGGGATGGTCCGGAGCGAGTACGGCGTTGGAGTGGGTGATGACTGCAGAAGACAGCGCGCCGAACCCGTCCGTCCTCCCCAATACGGTCTTGCCCAACGTCGTCGCTCTGGACGAGATCGCCCTCGAGGACATCCGGCTCCACGACATCGAAGGCCATGGTCTCCAGCTCGAGGAGCGCCAGGCGCTGCGCCGTGTCGCGGGGATCCGCACCGACCTCGAGGACGTCACCGAGGTCGAGTACCGGACGCTGCGGCTGGAGCGCGTCGTGCTGGTGGGTGTCTGGACCGAGGGAACGGCCGACGACGCGGACAACTCGATGGTCGAGCTGAAGGCGTTGGCGGAGACCGCGGGTGCCGAGGTGCTCGAGGGGCTGATCCAGCGCCGCGACCGCCCCGACCCCGCGACCTACATCGGCTCGGGCAAGGCCCGGGACCTGCGCGACATCGTGGTCGCGGAGGGCGCCGACACG
>JAVEEJ010000009.1 GCA_030840515.1 Frankiaceae bacterium
CGACCTGGTGGCCATGCGGGCGACCCTCGAGCAGGAGGTGGCCGACGAGACGGCCGTACGCGAGCGCCGCTCGATCGTCGAACGCGACCTCGCCGAGCTGACAGCGCGCGAGGAGGCACTCGAACGAGAGGTTGCCGCCGATGCGCCGCGGCTCGCCCGCGCCCAAGAGCTGTGGTACCGGCTGTCCAGCCTGCGCGAGCGCTTCCGCGGCACCGCCTCCCTGGCGGCTGAGCGGCAGCGGTCCCTTGCCGCCGCCCAGGCCGAGGACGAGGCGCGGGTCGGTGCCGCGGACGGTCGCGACCCGGAGGCGCTCGAGGCGGAGGCCGCGGCGGCCCGCGAGGAGCACGCCGGCCTGGCGACCGAGCTCGAGACCGGCCGGGCGGCGCTTGCCCACGCTGAGGCACTGCGGGCGGCGCGCGAGGCGGAACTGGTCGAGGAGGAGCAGCGGGTTGCGGCGGCCGCGCGTGCCGCGGCTGACCGTCGCGAGGGGCTCGCCCGGTTGACGGGCCAGGTGGCGGCGGCGCGCAGCCGGGTCACGGCCGGCGAAGAGGAGATCGAGCGGCTTGCCCGGTCGCTGGAGGCGGCGCGCGAGCGCGCGACCGCGGCGCACCGCGACTACGTGGCGCTCGAGACCCAGGTCGCAGACCTGGACCAGGGCGAGATGGGCCTCGACGAGCAGTACGAGCAGGCGACGAAGGCGCTCGCCGCCGCCGAGGCCGACCTCAACGCGCTGCAGGCCGAGGAGCGCGAGGCGGAGCGGGACCGGTCAGCTCTCGCTGCGCGGGTCGAGGCGCTGCAGCTCGGGCTCACTCGCAAGGACGGATCGGGGGCACTGCTCGCCGCCGGCGACCGGCTGCCGGGGCTACTCGGACCCGTCGCCGAGCTCGTCGACGTCCGCGACGGCTGGGAGGTCGCGATCGCGGTGGCGCTCGGCGGCGCAGCCGACGCGATCGCCGTGACCTCACTGGAGTCGGCGACCAGCGCACTGCGGCTGCTGAAAGACGACGACGCGGGACGGGCAGGCGTTCTCGTCGGCGGTGCTCACTACGACGCGCCGGCCTGGCCCGCGCTGCCGTCCGGCGCGAGCTACGCCATCGACCTCGTGACCTCTCCTGACGAGCTGCGGCCGGCGCTGACTGCGCTTCTGGAGCGCGTCGCGGTGGTGGCCGACATCGAGGCCGGACGCGACCTGGTGCAGGCGCTGCCCTCGGTCCGAGCGGTGACCCGCGACGGTGACCTGCTCGGAACCGGATGGGTCGTCGGCGGGTCGGCGAAACCGCCGTCACTGCTCGAGGTGCAGGCCGCGGTGGTGGATGCGACCGAACGGCTGCGCGAGGCGACGCACGGCTGTGAGCGGCTGCGCTTCGAGCTCGGCGCCGCGCAGGAGCGGCGGGCGGCTGCCGTGACAGAAGTCGAGTCGACCCTGTCGCGGCTGCACGAGTCGGACGCGCGGATGGCCGCCGTCGCCGAGCAGCTCGCGCACCTCGGGTCCGCCGCACGGGCCACCGCCGGCGAAGCCGAGCGGCTGGGTCAGGCGAGGGAGCAGGCCGTGACGGCGCGCGAGCAGGACCGCGTCGCCTTGTCAGCGTTGGAGGAGCGGCTCGCCGCGGCCGAGGTCGCCCCAGATGACGACGAGCCGACGGGCTAGGCCAGAGACGTGCTTCGCAGTGAGGTGGAGCGGCTGCGCGGCGCCGAGGTCGACGCGAGGCTGGCCGTGCGCACCACCGAGGAGCGCGCCCGTGCGGCCGCCGCGCGCGCCGAGCAGATGGAACGCGCCGCGGTCAGCGAGCGCGCCGCGCGCGAGCGGCTGATCAGCATGCGGTCGCGGCGTGCCCGTGAGGCAGTGGTGGCCGCGGCCGTGGTCACGGGCGTCGCCGCTGCGTTGACCCGGATCGAGGCATCGCTCACCGACGCGGCGGCCGAGCGAGAGGCTGCCGAGCAGGCGCGCACCGTTCGCGAGGGAGAGCTGCTGGCGCTTCGGGCGAAGGCACGTGAGCTGGCTGCCGAGCTCGAGCGGTTGACCGACGTCGTGCACCGCGACGAGGTCGCCCGCGCCGAGCAGCGGCTGCGCATCGAGCAGCTCGAGACCCGGCTGGCTGAGGAGTACGGCCTCGACGGTGAGACCGTCATCGGCGAGTACGGACCCGACGTACTCGTGCCCCCGAGTGTCCTCGAGGACGGCACGGCTCCCGAGGACGGCGTCTCCGTCGCGTACGTGCGCGAAGAACAGGAGAAGCGGCTGCGCACGGCCGAACGGGCGCTCGCGCTGCTGGGCAAGGTGAACCCGTTGGCGCTCGAGGAGTACGCCGCCCTTGAGGAGCGGCATCGGTTCCTGTCGGAGCAGCTGGAGGACCTCAAGAGCACCCGGCGGGACCTGATGGACATCATCCGCGACGTCGACGAGCGCGTGCAGCAGGTGTTCGCCGAGGCCTTCGCCGACACCGCGCGCGAGTTCGAGGTCGTCTTCCGGACGCTGTTCCCCGGTGGCGACGGCAAGCTCGTGCTGACCGACCCATCGGACATGCAGGCCACCGGCGTCGAGGTTCTCGCCCGTCCGGCCGGCAAGAAGGTGTCGCGGTTGTCGCTGCTCTCCGGCGGCGAGCGCTCGCTGACCGCGCTCGCGCTGCTGATCGCCATCTTCAAGGCCAGGCCTTCGCCGTTCTACGTGCTCGACGAGGTGGAGGCGGCGCTGGACGACCGCAACCTCAGCCGGCTGCTCGACTCGATCGAGACGCTTCGCGAGACCTCGCAGCTCATCGTCATCACCCACCAGAAGCGCACGATGGAGATCGCCGACTCGCTCTACGGCGTGAGCATGCGCAACGACGGAGTGTCGGCAGTGATCAGCCAGCGCATGCGCGAGGCCGAACCCGCCTGAGGTCGCCGCCTCGTCGCGCGGTGCCGCACTCGCTGAAGTGCCATTTTGTGGCCGCTTCCCGCCCGGATCTGGCACTTGAGCGAGTACGGCGAGGGGACCCGGCCGCACGCCCCAACGGACGGCTCGCGTGGGCGTCGTACTCGCTCTGGGAAGATCGCCCGCTGTGGACACCCTCGTCGTACTGATCGTTCTTGTCGTGCTCGTCACGGCCGCCGGCACGGCGCTCGTGCTCCGTGGGCGCGGCCAAGCAGGAGCGCACGTGCGCACCGAGCCCGCAGTGGTGGCCGAGCCGGACCTGCTCGCCGCCGCTGAGGCGGAGGTTGCGGACGAGGCGGCCGTCGAGGAGCCACTGCTCGACGAGCCGGTGCTGCAGGATTCTGTGGTCCAGGAAACGGCGCTGGAGACTCCCGAGCCCACCGCCGGCCGGCTCGCACGGCTGCGGACCCGGCTCAGCCGAAGCCAGGGGACGCTCGGTCGCGGCCTGTTCGCCCTGCTCTCGCGCGACGCCCTCGACGAGGACACCTGGGACGAGGTCGAGGACACCCTGCTGCAAGCCGACGTGGGCATGGCGTCGACCACCGACATCGTCAGCGAGCTGCGGCGGCGGGTGAAGGTCGAGGGAGTGCGCGACGCCGGCGCGCTGCGGGTGATCTTGCGTGAGGTGCTGGTTGCGGCGCTCGGCGACTACGACCGGACGCTCAAGACGCTGCCCCATCCCGACCGGCCCGCGGTCGCGCTCGTCGTCGGGGTGAACGGCACCGGCAAGACCACGACCTGCGGCAAGCTCGCGCGCGTCCTCATCGCCGACGGCCGGACCGTGCTGCTGGGGGCCGCCGACACCTTCCGGGCCG
>JAVEEJ010000064.1 GCA_030840515.1 Frankiaceae bacterium
AGCGCACCTCGCCCATCGCTGCGCGCCCGGCGTTCAGGGCGGCGGCGTACTCCTGCAGGGACTTCACTCCGACGTCTCCCTGGATGAGCGCCTCGATGCCCTGAACCACCGCCGCCAGCCCCTGGACGGTGGTGATGCACGGCACGCCCATCGTCACGGCCGCGGTGCGGATCTCATAGCCGTCGAGTCGGGGCCCGACCCCGAAGGGCGTGTTGATGATGAGGTCGATCTCCCCCGCGAGGATGCGCTCGACGACCGTTGGCTCGCCGTCCGGTCCGCGGCCCGTCGAGTGCTTGCGGACGATGGATGCCTCGAGCCCGTTGCGCCGCAGGATCTCGGCGGTCCCCTCGGTGGCGAGGATCTCGAAGCCGAGGTCCGCCAGTCGCTTGACCGGGAACACCATCGACCGCTTGTCGCGGTTGGCGACGGAGATGAAGGCCCTGCCCTTGGTCGGCAGCGAGCCGTACGCCGCCGCCTGCGACTTGGCGAAGGCAGTGCCGAAGACCGCGTCGATCCCCATCACCTCACCTGTCGACTTCATCTCCGGCCCAAGGATGGTGTCGACGCCATGACCCTCGACGGTCCGGAACCGGCTGAACGGCAGCACGGCCTCCTTGACGGAGATGGGCGCGTCCATCGGCAGCGTGGCGCCGTCGCCGTACGCGGGCAGCATTCCCTCGGCCCTGAGCTCGGCGATGGTGCTGCCAAGCATCACGCGCGCCGCCGCCTTGGCGAGCGGGGTGGCGGTGGCCTTGGAGACGAACGGGATGGTGCGTGAAGCGCGGGGGTTGGCCTCCAGGACGTAGAGCACGTCACCGGCCAGGGCGAACTGCACGTTGAGCAGCCCGCGCACCCCGACACCGACGGCGATCTTCAGCGTCGAGGCCCTGATCCGCTCGATCTCGGCGCGCCCCAGGGTGATGGGGGGCAGCGCGCACGCCGAGTCGCCGGAGTGGATCCCGGCCTCCTCGATGTGCTCCATCACACCACCGAGGAACATCTCCGTGCCGTCGTAGAGCGCGTCGACGTCGATCTCGATGGCGTCGTCGAGGAAGCGGTCGACCAGCACCGGGTGCTCCGGCGAGATCTGCGTCGCTCGCCCGATGTAGTCGCGCAGCATCTCGTCGTCGTACACGATTTCCATGCCTCGTCCGCCAAGCACGTAGGACGGTCGGACGAGGACCGGGTAGCCGATCTCGTCGGCGATCGCCTTGGCCTCGACGTAGCTCGTCGCGGTGCCGTGCTTCGGTGCCGGCAGTCCGGCAGCGGCCAGCACCCGGCCGAACGAGCCCCTGTCCTCGGCCAGGTGGATCGCCTCCGGCGGCGTACCGACGATGGGCACGCCGCAGTCCTTGAGCCGCTGCGCGAGCCCGAGCGGTGTCTGCCCGCCGAGCTGGACGATGACCCCGGCGACAGTGCCTGACGCCTTCTCTGCCGCGTAGACCTCGAGCACGTCCTCGAGCGTCAGGGGCTCGAAGTAGAGCCGGTCACTCGTGTCGTAGTCGGTGGAGACTGTCTCCGGGTTGCAGTTGACCATCACGGTCTCGAACCCGGCCTCGCGCAATGCGAAGCAGGCGTGCACGCAGGCGTAGTCGAACTCGATGCCCTGCCCGATCCGGTTGGGCCCGCTGCCGAGCACCAGCACCTTGGGGCGCTCCGGCTGCGCTGCGACCTCGTTCTCCTCGTCATAGCTGGAGTAGTGGTAGGGCGTTGCCGCGGCGAACTCGGCGGCGCAGGTGTCCACCGTCTTGTAGACCGGCACCACCCCGAGCGCGTGCCGGACCGCCCGCACCTCCTCCTCCCGCATGCCGCGCAGTCCCGAGATCTGCAGGTCCGAGAACCCGTGCCGCTTGGCGTAGCGCAGCACCTCGGCGTCGAGCCGGTCCGCGTCCCGGACCTCGACCGCGACCTCGACGAGCAGCAGCAGCTGGTCCACGAACCAGGGGTCGATGCCGGTGGCGACGCAGACCTCGTCCACCGAGGCGCCGGCACGCAGCGCCTGCACAACGGCGTGGATGCGCATGTCACGCGGCTTGGCCGCGAGTTCGAGCAGCGCAGCCTTGTCGCCCGACGGCGCGACGAAGTCGAGTTGGGAACCGGCCTGCTCCATGGAGCGCAGTGCCTTCTGCATCGCCTCGGGGAAGGATCGGCCGATGGCCATCGCCTCACCGACGCTCTTCATCGTCGTAGTCAGCGTCGGGTCCGCGCCGGGGAACTTCTCGAAGGCGAAGCGCGGCACCTTGACCACCACGTAGTCCAGCGCGGGCTCGAAAGAAGCCGGCGTCTCCCTCGTGATGTCGTTGCGAATCTCGTCGAGGGTGTAGCCGATGGCGAGCCGGGCAGCGATCTTCGCGATGGGGAAGCCCGTGGCCTTCGACGCGAGCGCGCTCGAGCGCGAGACGCGGGGGTTCATCTCGATGACGATCATCCGGCCGTCAGCCGGGTCGACCGCGAACTGGATGTTGCAGCCGCCCGTGTCGACGCCGACCTCGCGGATGATGCCGATCGCCACGTCGCGCATGCGCTGGTACTCGCGGTCGGTCAGCGTCATCGCCGGCGCGACGGTGATCGAGTCGCCTGTGTGCACGCCCATGGGGTCGAGGTTCTCGATCGAGCACACCACGACGACGTTGTCCTTCTTGTCGCGCATGAGCTCGAGCTCGTACTCCTTCCACCCGATGATCGACTCCTCGATCAGCACCTCGGTGGT
>JAVEEJ010000084.1 GCA_030840515.1 Frankiaceae bacterium
TCGGAAAAGGATCATGAGTAGCGGCGCGAAGCACAGCACGCCGCCCGCCCCCGCAGCGGCGTGCTCGCTGCTGCGGGCCAGACTGAAGCCGCTGCCGGACACGGCGACAAGGACGACCAGGATGGGGATAGCCGCGAGGATCCGGAAGGCCGAGCTCATCCGGTTCAGCGGACGGTCTGGGTAGTCGACCGCGAACTGGACCGGGTAGTGGGAACTGGCAACTGCGGACGTCGTCATCGGACCCCCAACGGGTCGACTGTGAGGGGCAGCCTCGGCTCGACAAGGTCGATGAGCGTGGGGGGCGGGGTGGTCGTCTCGGGAAGTCGCAGTACGCGGCGCAGTCGATCGGGCATCCACCAGTTCGCATCGCCGAACAGCTTCATCAAAGCCGGCACCAGGAGTGCGCGGATGACGGTCGCATCGAAGATGACGCCCGCCGCGATGCCGACCGCGAGCGACTTGATCTCGAACCCCGGCCCCGCGGACAGCACGAGGAACGCGAACATCAGGATCAGCGCGCCGCTCGTCACCAGCTTTCCGGTGCGCGCCAGGCCGAGCTCGATCGCGCGATCGGTCGAGCCGGTTTCGTCGTACGCCTCCCTCATCCGCGCGAGCATGAAGACCTCGTAGTCCATCGACAGGCCGAAGAGGAACGCGAAGATCATCAACGGCACGTATGCGGTGAGCGAGCCGGTAGCACCGACGTCCCACAGCCGCGAGCCGTGTCCCTCCTGGAAGATGAAGACAACGATGCCGAACGCCGCGGCGAGCGAGAACAGGTTCAGGACTACCGCCTTCACCGCGAGCACCACCGAGCGGAAGGCACGCGTCAGCAGCACCAGCGTCAGGAGCAGGACGAGCCCGATGACATACGGGAACGTCCCGAACAGCGCGTGCAGGAAGTCGCGGCCGACAGCGGTGATACCCGTCAGCGTCCCGTCCGTGCCACGCAGCGCAGCGTTGGACCGGTCGACGATCTTCTGGATGCCCGGCGCGGCGCCATCTATTGCCGGGAAGGCCTCGACGTACGACGTGTCGCCGACCTTCCATGCCGTCGGCGCAACCGCGCCGACGACGCCGTCGACACCGCGCATCTTCGCGGCGACCGCCTGCGCATCGCCACCGTTCTCTACGAGCACGTTCAGCGGCTTCATCACGCCGGGGCTGATGCCGGCGTCGGCGAGCATCTGGCGGCCGGCGATCGCCGTACCCGTGCCTGGGAAGTTGTTCAGCTCGGTCTCGCTCACGTTCAGCTGCGTGCCGATCCCAGCAAGTGTCAGCACGAGGAGAATGCCGACGGAGGCGACCGCAACCGGACGACGGATGACGAACCGCGCCCACCGGCCCCAGGCGCCGTCCTCGGCGTGTCCGTGGTCGAGGAACCGGCGCGGCATGACGCGCACCTTGTTGATGCGCTCCCCCATGACGGCGAGCATCGCCGGCAGCAGGGTCAGCGCAGCGAGGACGGACACCGCCGGGATGAGCATTCCGCCGATGCCCATCGACCTGATCAGCGGCAACGGCAGCGCCACCATGGCGAGCAGGCCGATGGCGACAGTCGATCCGGAGGTGACAACCGACTTGCCGGCATGCGTCATCGTCGCGACAAGGGCCGTCTCGACGTCCTCCCCCTCACGCAGCTCGTCCCTGAACCGGAAGATGACGACGAGGGCGTAGTCGATCGCCAGGCCCAACCCGACCAGACCGATGAGGAACTGCACGATGACCGACACGTCGGTGAGGTAGGTGAGTCCCCACACCAGCGTGAAGGTGTTGAGGATCGCCGCGATCGCAATGCCCAGCGGCGCGAGGACCGCCGGCAGGGTCCCGAAGACGAACAGCAGGATGAGCAGTGCACCGATGCCGCCGATAATGACCTCGAGGAGGACGCCTGCGCCCCCACTTGAGCCGTCCCGCGACGCGTCGTCGAGCGGCAGTCGACCCGTGACGTTGACGTCGATGCCGGCGGGCAACCCGTTCGCCGCCGCCCTGCGGAGGTCGTCGGGTCGACTCAGGACATTGACGTCGTCCGCGCCGGCCGGGTAGAGCATCTGGAACGCCGTCTGCCGGTCCTTGGACAGGTAGCTCTCGTTGCCCGTGGTGAAGTACGAGCTCGTGAAGGCGCCGGGCATCGCGGTTGCCGCGCGCTGCATCGCCTGCCCCACAGCCGCGTTGTGCGTGATGTCACCGTCGGTGTGGAACACGACGACGATCGGCGTCCGGTCACCGATCCCGAGCTTGTCCAGCGCCCGTTGACTGGCCTCGTACGCGGGCTGGCCGGGGATCGCCGTCGCGGCGTACCAGCGGTTCGCCACTTTTCCCGTCGCGAAGACGCCGAAAAGAGTCAGGAAGATCCAGATTCCGATGACCGCCCACCGGTACCGCATGATCACGTGCGCAAGTCGGGTCAGCATCAGGTTCTCTCGGCTGGTTGTTTGCGGCTCATTTGCAAAGCCATGACCTGACTGTCCATTGCGAACGCAGCGCCGGCATGACCATTCAGCGCCCCTTGTGAGTGCCGTCTGGAAGTCGCCCTCGAACGATGAGACGACATGTCAACGCATGGAGCGTCAGCCGCTAGGTCACGCATCGGCGACGTCACCTCCCACGACTGGTCACAAGCCGGGCGCGGGCTCGGTAGAGGTGCGGCATGAGCCCGTAGATGACGATGGGCACCGCGACCGTCGCGATGATGATCGTCCTCACCGCGATGGGTTGACCCTTCAGCATTGTGCCGATTGTCAGATTGAGGAGGGTGAGCGTCGGTAGGACAGCCAGCCAGATCATGAGTGCGAGCTGGTGCTTCGAGGGCGGCGGCACGTGAGTGCGCAACGGCGCAGGGGACATGGTTTCTCCTCCAGTTGTGAACTAGGTCTTGGCAGGGTGCAGACCGCGGCGGAAGTCCCGGACGGCGTCACGGACGTCGTCGTCGACTAGCGCTGCGTTGACAGCGATGGCGACCGCAGAGCCGGCGCCGGCGGCGGTGATGACCTGAGCACGAGCGTCGGCCGCGTTCCCCACGACCCGCACGCCGGGATCACTCGTGCGTCCTTCGGAGTCCGAGATCACCCAGCCGTTCACGTCCACGTCACAGCCAAGCCCGGTCAGCAGGTCGGTTGTGGGCACGAAAGTCGGGCGGACGAAGGCGGCGGCGCGGCTGATGATCCGACCGTCCTCGAGCTCGAGGCCGCTCAGCCGATCGTCAGCTACGACGAGGCGTGCGACGTGGCCGTCGACGATCCCGATCGCACGGGATAGCAGTTGATCCCGAGACTCCTCCGTCAGCCGGTCGGTATGCGGAAACAGGAGGAGATCGTCGGACCACTGACGGATCAGTTGCGCGTGCTGGACGGCCTCGGGCGTCCCCCCTAGCACGGCGAGCGGCAGGTCGCGGACCTCGTAGCCGTGGCAGTAGGGGCAGTGCAGGAGGTCGCGACCCCAACGCTCGGCGACCCCAGGAATGTCGGGGAGGACATCTCGCATTCCCGTTGCGACGATCACGTAGCGGGCAACCAACCGGCCACCGTCGTTCAGGTCCGCCTCGAACGACCTTTCCGTTCGACGAAGGCCCGTTACGCGGCCGCGGCGGATGACACCGCCGTAGCTTTCGACCTCCGCTCGCCCGACGGCGAGGAACTCAGGTGGAGGCATACCGTCGCGCGAGAGGAAGCCCTGCATGTGCTTCGCAGGGGCGTTGCGGGGCTCTCCGGCATCCACCACAACTGTCCCGCGGCGAGCTCGCGCAAGAACCAGCGCGGCAGACAGACCCGCCGCTCCGCCACCAACAACAAGCACCTCGAATTCCTCCATGACAGGAGGTTGCTCCGGCCAGCGACGAACACCAACGGTTGTTGCCATTACTGGGAACCGGCTGTTCCCTTAGGCCGTGGACCCTGTCGACGTCGTCGCTGTAGCACTCGGCCTCGTTGCGCCACGGCTGCGACGGATACGTGCCCAGCGCCAGTTGACCCTGGCCGAGCTGTCAGAGCAGACGGGGATCTCCAAGAGCACGCTCTCCCGGCTCGAAACCGGGCAGCGCCGCCCCACCCTCGAACTTCTGCTCCCACTCGCGCAGATCTACCGCGTGCCACTCGACGAACTGGTCGGGGCTCCGGACGTAGGCGACCCGCGCATCCGACTCAAGCCCAGACGGGTACACGGCCGAACTGTCCTTCCACTCTCGTCGCACCCCGGTGGTGTCCAGGCTTGGAAGATCCTTATCCCGGCATCGCAGTCCGCGCCGAAGCTTCGCGTGCATGACGGCAGCGAGTGGCTGTATGTCCTGGCCGGCAAGATGCGGCTCATACTCGGGAGCCGAGACGTCGTGCTCTCGCAAGGCGACGTCGTGGAGTTCGACACCGCGGTGCCGCATTGGTTCGGCAGCGACGGCAAGCAGTCCGCCGAAGTCTTGAGTGTCTTCGGACGCCCAGGAGAGCGAATGCACGTGCACGACGCTTCACGAGCGCCCGCACCCGCCACTCCCTGAAGGGGCATGGAAAACGATGCGGGCCGCCGGACGTCCACCCGGGTCGGCTCAGAAGCTGATTGCAACCTTGCCTCGGACCTGCCCCGCCTCGAGCTGGCGCACCGCCTCCGAGACACGATCGAGGGAGTAGATCCGGTCGATGCCGGGCGTCACCCCGCCTGCCTCGATCAGCTCGGTGAGCCGGTCAAGGTCACTCAATCGACTCCCGACCAGCGGCCGCCCGGGTCCCTGGCCCGGCTTGCCTTTGCGCGCAGGCATTCTCTGCGATCCGACCCAACACCAAGGCCAGGAACGGCCACTGCGGCGAGGACGCGGGCGTCAGCGCGTCCCAGGGGCCAGGAGCAAATCACCTGGGTCGCAGTACTTGGGATTGACCGTGGCTTCCTCCCCGTGCACGAGCGCTGGGTGGCAGCGCAAGGCATGCGCGAGATCGGCCTTCGGGAAGGCGTGCTCGTCGTAGGTGCACATGATGGTCACTGGCCATGGCGCGAACACGAGGTTGACCAGGGCCTCGTAGCGGTTCCAGGCATCGAGGGTGCTGCCGCTCTCATGTCCCCAGTCGGCCTCGGCGACAACACGGATCCACTTCTCTCCCCGCTCGCGCGTCCGGGTCATGTACTCCTGGTATCGGTCCAAGGCTGCCCGCGGTGAGCGATACCAGTCCGCCCAGTCCGCAAACTCGATGGGGGCTGCGGCTTCCCCGAGCCCACGGCGTAGCAGCGCGATCTTGGGTTCCGATGCCACGACGAGCAGGTAGTCCGACTGCTGGGCGCCCTCAAGGAGGAAGGGGACGGTCGCTTCGGTGAATGCGGCGTCTGAGTCATAGACGAGCGCCCGGTGGTCGAACAGCCATGGAGCGGAGCCTGGCGAGCCAACCAGGTAGTCGAGGGTCACCCCGAGGGCGTTGGCCAACGCCACCAGGCTGCTGACGCGGATGTCGGTGCGCCTACCTGACTCGATCTGCGCGATGGCAGCCCAGCTCACTCCTGAGTGGAAGGCCAGCGCCTCTCTGGTCCAGCCGAGGCGTGCTCGAGCGGTCCGCAGGGATGCGCCGACATGAGGGGGCGCCACGCCACAACCGTACTGGTCAACAGGACGCTCGCCTAGAGTTTAGGACGTCACTTGACAGTGTCGCTTGACATACCTGGGTAAGATGCCGAGTACCAAGGGCACAGAACGAAGGACACCAGGGCACATGCAGGAGCACCACCGCTTCGATGCCGGCCAGCAGGTCTTGCTGGTCATCGACGCGGCCAGCCGCCTATCGGCCGTCGGGGCCGGTGCAGCGGCACTGCTGGGCTGGAGTCCCGCCCGCTCGGACGCTTCGCTCCAGGAACTCGTGCACCCCGGTGACAGCCCGCGACTGATGCTTGCCCTGACTCACGGCGCGGCCGATGGCCGGGAGCAGGTGCTGGACCTACGCATCCGCGGTGCCCGCGGCGACTGGGTCTCGGCGCGATGCCAGCTCAGCCCCCTGGAGGGTCAGGGATCGCCCCGTTATGCCGTAGCCATTCGGTTGGCATCGGCGGAGGCGGAAGGGACCTCGGAGCGTGCCTCGAGGTTCGAAGGACACCTGTGGCGCATCGCGATGGAGGTGCAGGCCGCCCGAATCGGGGGCCGAGCCAGTTTTGGTGAGGCGTGGTGGGCAGTTCCCGAAGTGGCCGAGCTGAGCGAGCGACAGGCCGAGATCGTGCGCCGCGTGGTCCGTGGGGAACGGGTAGGCGAGATAGCTCTCGCGCTGAACGTCACCGAGAGCACGATCCGCAACCACCTGTCCGGGATCTATCAGAAGTTCGGCGTGCACTCCCAGTCGGCGTTCTTGTCGAAGCTGATGCGTCAGCTGCCTGACCCGTAGGCAAACGCCTAGTGATTCCGGCTGACTGTCCCTGGCGTCGGAGTCGATCCGGCGAGATGGTCAAGGTGGAGGAAAGGGGCGCTCCCAGCCGCTGCCCGAACTCGCACAGTCACGTCATGAATCTGCCCGCGCACCACGTCGGAGGTGCCGCATGCCGGACCAGCCGATGCCAGAGACGGCGCGGCGACTGGTCCTGACGCAGGCGGCCTCGGTGGACGACGTCGAGCAAGCGGTGATCGGAATGGACCGCGCAGGGCGCATCGTGTTCTTCAGCGCTGCGGCCGAAGGTCTGTTCGGCCGCCGGGCGGCGGAGGCCCTAGGGGAACTCGCGACTGAGTTGCTGCCGCCGGAGACCACCGATAGCGCCGCGGTGCTGCGGGCAGCGGTTCTGTCGGGAGAGACGTACACGGGGCAGGTGGTACTCCGCCGCTTCGACGGCGTGCGCTTCGTCGCGACGGTGGCCGCGAAGCCCGTTCAGGACGACGACGGCGCCTTCGTGGCCGCGATCGTCGTTTCCGGGGACCTGACCGCAAGGCGGGAGGCGCAAGCGACAGCCCAGCAGTTCGTCGCCATCGTCTCCTCGAGCGCCGACGCGATCTTCACTAAGAGCCTCGACGGCATCATCCTTTCCTGGAACCGCGGGGCCGAGCTGCTTTACGGGTACGCCGCCGATGACGTCGTCGGCAGACACGTGAGCCTGCTCAATCCGCATGAGACCGGCGCGGAGATCCAAGGACTGCTGACGGCGGCCGCGGCGGGCGAGACTGTGGCGGGGCTCGAAACGCAGCGTCGACATCGGGATGGGACCGTCCTCGATGTCTCGCTCACGGTGTCACCCGTCTTCGACGAGCTGGGCGACGTCGTCTGTGCATCCGTCATCGCCCGCGACATCAGCGACCGCCGACGGCTCGAGCGCCAGTTGGCCCGTCAAGCCACCCATGACGAAGTCACCGGTCTCCCCAACCGCACGTTGCTGGAAGATCGCCTCGTCCGTGCGTTGGTCCGATCCCTGCGGCAGCGGCGTGCGCTTGCCGTTCTCCTCGTGGACCTCGATCGCTTCAGCGTCGTCAACGCCCTACACGGGCACGTCGTGGGTGATCACGTGCTGCAGGCGGTGGGCAGCAGGCTTGTGACCACGGCGAGCCCAGGGGACACAGTCGCGCGTCTTGGGGGCGACGCGTTTGTCGTTCTGTGCGAAGAGACGCCAGCCAGCGGCGCTGAGGAACTAGGTGACCGGATCGTCAAGGCCCTGCAGGTGCCGCTCGATGCCTCCGGGTTGCTGGTGCGCGCCTCGGCCAGCATCGGTATAGCCATCTCCCCGCCCCTCACGGCCAATGCCGAGACACTGCTGAGGAGCGCCCAGGCCGCCGTCTATGAGGCCAAGGCCGCCGGCCGCGGCCGCTGGCACCTGCTCGACAAGCTGTCCGAGGCGCGGTGGAACGAACGCCTCGAACTCACCGAGGAGCTGCGCGAAGCACTCGGCGGCGGTCGCTTGGAACTGCACTACCAGCCGATCGTCCAGGTGGAGACCGGTCGCGTGCTGGGGATCGAAGCGTTGGTTCGCTGGCACCACCCGGAACGGGGATGGGTCCCCCCGGCTTTGTTCGTGCCTTTGGCCGAAGACAGCGGCGTCATCGCTGCTCTCGACGAGTGGGTGCTGAAACAAGCTTGTCGGGATATGGCATGGCTTCGGCGCGGACACATCCTCGAGGAAGACGCCCATGTCGCAGTCAACGTCTCTGCTCACAACGTCAGCGACCCCGGGTTGTTCGACGTGGTCCGCGCGGCGACCGGTGACGCCGGCCTCCCCTTGGAGAACCTAGAGCTCGAGGTGACGGAGACCACCCTCATCGCGGACCGCCGAGCAGCGACACGAGTACTGACGTCCCTGCGCGACCTTGGCGTCGGGATCGCCCTGGACGACTTCGGTACCGGGTACTCCCCCTTGACTTACTTTCGAAGTCTGCCGGTCTCTACGCTGAAGATCGACCGCGTGTTCATCCAGCACATCACCACTCGACCGGACGACTTCGCCATCACAGCTGCGGTGGTCGACTTGGGACGCGCGCTGGGGCTGAGCACCGTCGCAGAGGGAGTGGAGACCGAAGGGCAGCTTGCGGTCCTGCACCGACTGGGTTGCGTAGCCGGCCAGGGCTACCTGTGGAGTCCAGCGCTGCCTCGTGACGCCTTGGCCGCCCGCCTCAGCGAGGAGCGCGGTTTCCTAGCAGCGACGCAGACCCAGCCGTCGAAACGCCCCGTCAGGTGGGGGCACCAGGCCGTGACGAACGAGCATGGTCTCCATCGCATTGTGCAGCTCCACCGTGAAGGCGCCTCGCTTGCGACGATTGCTGCTGGTCTCAACGGCGAAGGCTTCTCCAGCCCGACAAACCACCGCTGGCACGGTGCAAGCGTCGCGCGTGTCATTACCGACCTTGCTGAGGTCGCGCGGGAGCGTCGGAACCTGCCGCCAGTCGCCTGAGCGGCGCAGGCAGTCCTGCCCTGACGAACCGCTCCCGGTCGTCGGGCTTCGGATCGGAGCTGAGCTTGCGAGCTTTCGGTCAGGGAGCGTGTTGTTCGCCCGCCTAGCCGCGGTGCTGGCCGCGACCGTGCTGCTGTTCATGACAAAGCCGCTCCCCCAACCCGCAGGCGACCGAGTCGGCTGAACTGCCGAGAACGGTCCTCCGTGTGTGTCAGCATGGCGTGCTCCTGCGCCCGGGGTGACCACGGCGCTGGGCACCCACGAAGTGGTCTACGCGCCTCGGCGATGCCCCGCCGCGGCAGGAGCGGGGGGACGCTTGTCCGAGACCACGGTGGAACGCATCCTGAGCCTCCCGCCCGATCCGGCCAGCGCGTCGATAGCCCGGCAGGCGCTGCGAGAGCTGCTGCTCGAGTGCGGTCACGAGGCATGGGCGGAGGCCGCCGAGCTCGCCGTGTCGGAGCTGGTGACGAACGTGGTCCTGCATGCCCACACGCCGTTGGTCATGCGAGCGACCTGCGGTAGCGAGTTGCGCGTCGAGGTAGCCG
>JAVEEJ010000138.1 GCA_030840515.1 Frankiaceae bacterium
GCAGCTTGTCCGCGTCGGCGCCCTTGCCCACCTTCAGCCAGTGCGCGAAGTAGTCGCCCATGTTGTAACCGCAGAAGGGCAGCATCGCCATCGGGTCACGCCGCAGCTCGCCCACCTTGTTCTCCGCTGCCGCGGTGCCCTCAGATGCCACGTTGGACGCCAGGTAGACCCCGTGCTCCCAGTCGAAGGACTGGGTCACAAGTGGTACGGCGGACGCGCGGCGGCCACCGAAGAGGATCGCGTCGATCGGGACGCCCCTCGGGTCCTCCCACTCGGGCGCGATCGTCGGGCACTGGCCGGCGGGTGCCGTGAAGCGTGAGTTGGGGTGCGCCGCTGGCTCGCTCGACTCCGGCGTCCAGTCGCGACCCTTCCAGTCGATCAGGTGCGCGGGGGCCTCGTCGGTCAGGCCCTCCCACCACACGTCACCGTCATCGGTCAGCGCGACGTTGGTGAAGATGCAGTTGGCGTAGAGGGTGTCGATCGCGTTCTTGTTGGTGCTGTTGCCCGTGCCGGGCGCGACACCGAAGAAGCCGGCCTCAGGGTTGATCGCGTGGAGCCGGCCGTCGTCGCCGAAGCGCATCCAGCAGATGTCATCGCCGACGGTCTCGGCCTTCCAGCCCGCGATGGTCGGCTGCAGCATCGCGAGGTTGGTCTTGCCGCAGGCGCTGGGGAACGCGGCGGCGATGTACTTCACGACGCCCTCGGGCGAGGTGAGCTTGAGGATGAGCATGTGCTCGGCGAGCCAACCCTCGTCGCGTGCCATCACAGAGGCGATGCGCAGCGCGTAGCACTTCTTGCCCAGCAGGGCGTTTCCGCCGTACCCGCTTCCGTATGACCAGATCTCGCGGGTCTCCGGGTAGTGGACGATGTACTTGGTGTCGCTGCACGGCCACGGCACGTCGGCCTCACCGGACGCGAGCGGCTTGCCCACGCTGTGCACCGCGGGGACGAAGAACCCGTCGTCGCCGAGCAGGTCGAGGACCTCTTTGCCCATCCGGGTCATGATCTTCATGTTGATCGCCACATAGGGCGAGTCGCTGATCTCGACGCCGAGCTGGCTGATGCTGCCCCCGAGCGGACCCATGCAGAACGGGACGACGTACATCGTCCGCCCCTTCATGCATCCGTCGAAGAGCGGCTCGAGCGTCTCGCGCATCCGCGCGGGCTCCATCCAGTTGTTGGTGGGTCCGGCGTCCTCCTCCTTCTCCGAGCAGATGAAGGTGCGGCTCTCGACCCGGGCGACGTCAGTGGGGTCGGAGGCGGCGTAGAAGGAGTTGGGCCGCTTCTCGAGGCGCTTGAGGGTTCCCGCCTCGACCAGCTCGCCGGTCAGGCGCTCCCACTCGGCCTCGGAGCCGTCACACCAGTACACCCGGTCCGGCTTGGTGAGCGCCGCGATCTCCTCGACCCACGCCACCAGCCGCTTGTGCTTGGTGGGGGCGCTGTCCAGCCCGGGGGTGGTTGACGTCGTCATGCGGTCGCTCCTCGCACGCGGTGCCTGGCACGGGCCAGATGGGGGTCTGGTGATGCTAGCCGCCGGAAACGCTGTCGTAACCCCGCGGAAGCCCTGGAAGGCCTCCCGCGTGAGCAACCTCACAGCGGCCGCGACCTGCTCGGATGGCTACCTACGGTTGGGTAACTTAGGCTGAGGAACACCATGTCGATGCCGCACCCGGACCACGACTTCAGTCAGCTCAAGCCGCTCCTGCGGGGCTGGCTGCACACCGTGACCGCCCCCCTCGCGCTCGTGGCGGGCGCCGTGCTGATCGCGCTCGCCCCACATCGGCAGGCCCGGTGGTCCGTGGCGGTGTACACGGCGACCGCGGTGCTGCTGTTCGGGACGTCCGCCCTCTACCACCGAGGCAACTGGTCGCCGAGGGTCGAGCGGCTGCTCAAGCGGATCGACCACAGCAACATCTTCCTGATCATCGCCGGCTCCTACACCCCGTTCGCCGTCCTGCTGCTCGACGGCCAGACCCGGGACCTGGTGCTCTGGGTGGTCTGGGGCGGCGCCATCGCCGGGGTCCTGTTCCGGGTGGCCTGGGTCGGTGCGCCGCGC
The DNA here is from genome assembly GCA_030840515.1 of Frankiaceae bacterium. Classification (GTDB taxonomy): domain Bacteria; phylum Actinomycetota; class Actinomycetes; order JAVEEJ01; family JAVEEJ01; genus JAVEEJ01. Next base: position 2,057 of record JAVEEJ010000138.1, read on the forward strand.
TGGCTCTACACGCCGCTCTACATCGCGCTCGGCTGGGTGGCCGTCTTCTTCCTGCCCGCCTTCGCCCGCACCGGGGGCGTCGCCGTACTCGTGCTCATCGCGATCGGTGGGCTCTTCTACTCCGCCGGCGGCGTGATCTACGCGCTCAAGCGGCCCAACCCGTCGCCGCGCTACTTCGGGTTCCACGAGATCTTCCACTTGCTGACGGTGCTGGCGTTCATCTGCCAGTACGTCGCGATCAGCATCGCCACCTACCGCTGACGGCAGGTCGCGCGTCCTAGGGCCGCAGGAGGACCTTGATGGCTCGGCGCTCGTCCATCGCGCGGTAGCCCTCCGCCACCTCGGCCAACGGCAGCTCGAGGTCGAAGACGGGCGACGGGTCGATGCGACCGCTGACCACGTCGGCCATGAGCTCGGGGATGTAGGAGCGCACCGGAGCGACCCCGCCGCGCAGGCCGACGTTTCGCCCGAACAGCGGGCGGATGTCGATCGGCTCAACCTGCGCCGGCACGCCGACGTAGCCGACAGTCGCGCCGTCGCGGGCCACCTTGAAGGCCGTCGTCATCGCCTCGGCGGTGCCCACGCACTCGAGCACCGCGTCGGCCATGTGATCGGAGGTCAGCTCGCGCACCCGAGCCGTTGCCTCCTTGCCGCGCTCGGCGACGATGTCGGTCGCGCCGAACTTCGTGGCCACGGCTTGCCGCGACGCGTGGCGGGACATCGCGATGATCCGCTCGGCGCCGAGGCGGTGTGCCGCGAGCACTCCGCAGAGCCCGACCGCGCCGTCGCCGACCACCACGACGGTGTCCCCTGGCTTGACGCCGGCAGCGAGCGCGGCGTGGTGTCCGGTGCCCATGACATCGGAGAGTGCGAGTACGGCGGCCATCTTGTCCTCGCCGACCTCGTCCGGGATCCGCACCAGGTTGGCGTCCGCGAAGGGGGACCTGATCCGCTCACCCTGCCCGCCGTCCACACCGTCGGAGCCCCAGTAGCCGCCGTTGCGACAGCTCGTCCAGAGCCCCTGGGCGCAGTAGTCGCACGTGCCGTCACCAAAGGCGAACGGCGCGACCACGCGGTCGCCCGGCTTGAGGGTCGTGACGGCTGAGCCGACCTCCTCCACGACGCCGACGTACTCGTGCCCGATCCGGCCGACGCCTTCCCGCGGCGCAATACCCCGGTAGGGCCACAGGTCCGAGCCGCAGATGCAGGTGTGCGTGACGCGGACGACCGCGTCGGTCGCCTCCTTGATGGCGGGGTCGGGGACCTCGTCGAGCCGGATGTCACCAGGTGCGTGCAGCTGTGTCGCTTTCATGTAGGGACCCTAGCCAAGGGTGTTCGATCACCGCTGGCGAATGCTACGGGGCGAAGGCGCCGACCGGCACGGCGAGAGCTGAGACAACCGGCGTGACGGCGGCAACCTGGGGATCGGCGAGCAGCGACTGCAGCTGAGCCTTGGCAAGCGACTGAAGGTAGAAGCCATAGACCATGCCGTCCTGCGACAACGAGCGCAGCACGGGCCGAGTCGGTAGACGCAAAGCCGAGAGAACTGCATCGTCGCGGGCGGCCAGACTGTCTGCCCAGGACGAGAAGCCGCCCGGGTCGAGGCAGTGCCAGCTGACCGTCGCGTCGCGGAGCGGCGATGGGTCACCTGAAGCCGCCCGCGGCGACAGCGCGCGCGCGCGGCCGGCGAACGGGGGCTCGACATAACCTGCGCGGCAATTCTGAACGACGCCCCAGCGGTCCAACAAGACGCGGGGCGAGGAGACCGGTTGCCGGAGCTCGACGATCGCGTCGGTGGCCGCAGCATCGGGCAGTCCAGCGATGAACCGTCGCGTGGCCGCCTGGTCCAGCCGCCCACGATGGG
>JAVEEJ010000227.1 GCA_030840515.1 Frankiaceae bacterium
GGCCGGCGCGAGGTGCGGCGCATGAGGACGTCGATGTCCCGGTCGAAGTAGCAGTTGAGCGCGTTCGCGCTGCCCGCCGCGAAGGACCCGCCGACCAACGTCCAGACCATCAACGACACCGACGGCAGGCCGCGCGCAGCCAGCACCATGACGGGCAGGGTCGTCACCAGCAGCAGCTCGATGATGCGGGGCTTCGTCAGCGCGACGTACGCGCGGACCAACGCGCCAACCGGCCTCCGGGGAGCCGGCGCGTCGAGCACGGCGGGACGGCTGGCGACGGTCGTCATGGTGGCGCGAGCCTAGCGTCCGGCCGCAGCACTACCCCGCTCCCCCATGGGTAGGCTCGCCGCCGTGAGCAGCGCAGGCACCCGCCAGGACCCGGCCGACTACAAGCCCGGCGAGTTCGCCGCGAAGGACATCGACGGGCAGGCCATCAACGTCGCCCGCGCGCTGGCCATGGATGCGGTCGAGCGAGCCAACTCCGGGCACCCCGGCACCCCCATGGCGCTGGCCCCGCTCGCGCACCTGATCTTCCAGGAGTTCCTCCGCCACGACCCCACCACGCCGGACTGGGCGGGTCGCGACCGGTTCGTCCTGTCCGCGGGCCACGCGAGCATGCTGCTCTACGCCCAGCTCTACCTCACGGGCTACGGCCTGTCCCTCGACGACCTCAAGGACTTCCGGCAGTGGGCCTCGCGCACCCCCGGCCATCCGGAGCACGGACACACCGTCGGCATCGAGACCACCACCGGCCCGCTGGGCCAGGGCTTCGCCACCACCGTGGGCATGGCGATGGCAGCCCGTCGTACTCGCGCCCTCTGGTGCGCTGACGGCAGCAGCGGTGACCTGTTCGACCCGACCTTCTACGTCATCTGCTCCGACGGCGACCTCGAAGAGGGCATCGCGTCGGAGGCGGCGTCCCTCGCCGGCCACCAGCGGCTGGGCTCCTTGGTCTACGTGTACGACGACAACCACATCTCCATCGAGGGCGACACCGCAGTCGCCTTCAGCGAGGACGTGCTCAAGCGGTTCGAGGCCTACGGCTGGCACACCCAGCGGGTCGACGACGCCGAGGACCTCCCGGCCATCCGGCGCGCCCTCACCAAGGCCCGCGACGAGCGCGACCAGCCGTCGATCATCGCCCTGCGAAGCCACATCGGGTTCCCGTCGCCGCACAAGACGGACACCGGTGCCGCGCACGGCTCGCCGCTGGGTGCCGACGAGATCAAGCTCGTCAAGACGATCCTCGGGCTCGACCCCGACAAGGACTTCGACGTGCCGGGCGAGGTCTTGCAGCACACCCGCAAGGCCGTCGAGCGCGGGCAGGCCATGCGCAAGGAGTGGGAGCAGCGCTACGCGGCCTGGGCTTCGGACCACGCCGACGCCGCGGCGGAGCGGGAGCGCCAAGTTGCACGCAGGCTGCCGGCCGGCTGGGACGCGAAGCTGCCCACGTTCGAGGCAGGGACGCAGGTGGCGACGCGTACGGCGAGCGGCAAGGTGCTGGCTGCGCTGGCGCCCGCGCTGCCTGAGCTGTTCGGCGGCTCGGCCGACCTGGCCGGCAGCAACGACACGACGATCCCCGGCGAGGAGTCCTTCCTCCCTGGCACCCCGACCGGCCGCACCATCCACTGGGGCATCCGCGAGCACGCGATGGGCGCCACCATGAACGGGATGGCGCTGTTCGGCGGCACCCGTCCCTATGGCGGCACCTTCCTGGTCTTCAGCGACTACATGCGCGGCTCGGTCCGCCTCGCGGCGCTGATGAAGCTCCCCGTCACGTACGTGTGGACCCACGACTCGATCGGGCTGGGCGAGGACGGTCCGACCCACCAGCCGATCGAGCACCTCGCGGCGCTGCGCGCGATCCCCAACCTCGACGTCGTGCGTCCCGCCGACGCGGCCGAGACCGCCGTCGCGTGGCGCACTGTCCTCGAGCGCGACTCCAACCCGGCCGGCATGATCCTGACCCGTCAGAAGCTGCCCGTCGTCGACCGCGAGACCCACGGCGACGTCGAGGGCGTCGCCCGCGGTGGTTACGTGCTGGCCGACGCGGCCTCCGGTATCCCGCAGGTGATCCTGATGGCCACCGGCAGCGAGGTGTCGATCGCGCTCGCCGCCCGCGACCTGCTCGAGGCCGACGGCGCCCCCACCCGGGTCGTCTCGCTCCCCTGCCTGGAGTGGTTCGCCGAGCAGGACCAGTCCTACCGCGACACCGTCCTGCTGCCCGCCGTGAAGGCGCGCGTGGCGGTCGAGGCCGCTTCTCCTATGGGCTGGCGCGAGTGGGTCGGTGACTGCGGCGAGATCCTCGGCATCGACCACTTCGGCGCCAGCGCCCCCTACGAGGTGCTCTACGAGCAGTTCGGCCTCACCCCGGAGCGGGTAGCGGCCGCAGCACACGCCAGCATCGCCAAGGCGGGGCTCATCGAAGGCGCACCCACTGGCAACTAGGTGTCACCCAACCCGCAGGAGGAGCTCGTGACCGACAGCCTGAAGGCGCTCGCCGAGGCGGGGGTCGCGATCTGGCTCGACGACCTGAGCCGGGAGCGGCTGGCCACCGGCAACCTCGCCGGCCTGGTGCGGGACAAGGGCGTGGTGGGCGTCACCACCAACCCCACGATCTTCCAGAAGGCCATGGCCGAGGGCACCGCCTACGACAAGCAGCTCGGTGACCTCGCGGCCCGCGGCGTGGACGTGGGTGAGGCGGCACGCATGCTGCAGACCTACGACGTCCGGTGGGGATGCGACGTCCTCCGGCCCGTGCACGACGCGACCGGTGGGCTCGACGGGCGCGTCTCGATCGAGGTCGACCCGCGGCTCGCGCACGACTGCGACCGCACCGTTGCCGAGGCGCGGGGCCTCTGGTGGCTGGTCGACCGGCCCAACCTGTTCATCAAGATCCCGGCCTCCCTCGAGGGGATCCCGGCCATCGAGCAGGCTCTGGCCGAGGGCATCAGCGTCAACGTCACGCTGATCTTCTCCCTGGAGCGCTACAAGGCGGTCATGGAGGCGTTCCTCACCGGACTCGAACGCGCCCGCGCTGGCGGCGAGAACCTGTCCCAGATCGCCAGCGTCGCCTCCTTCTTCGTGAGCCGGGTCGACACCGAGGTCGACAAGCGCTTGGAGAAGATCGGCTCTCCGGAGGCGACCGCACTGCGAGGGCAGGCCGCGATCGCCAACGCCCACCTCGCCTACGAGGCCTACCTCGAGGTCTTCGGCTCGGACCGATGGAAGGCACTCGAGGCGGAGGGCGCGCGTCCGCAGCGACCGCTGTGGGCCTCGACCGGGGTCAAGGACCCGTCCTACGACGACACCCGCTACGTCGTGGAGCTCGTGGGGCCGGGCACCGTCAACACCATGCCGGAGCCGACGCTCGACGCGGTGGCCGACCACGGCGTGATCAGAGGCGACACCATCACGCCGGCCATCCCCGCCGCGCATGAGGTCATGACCAAGCTCGCCGGCGTCGGGATCGACATCGACGACGTGGTCGACGTACTCGAAGTCGAAGGTGTCGAGAAGTTCGAGACCTCATGGGCCGAGCTGCTCGAGCGGGTCGAGCAGCAGCTGCGCGCGCAGGGCTCGGCATGACCGACCGGCTGGAGAGCGGTGAGGCCTCGCCGGACCTGGCGAACGAGATCGCCGCGCGTACGCCGGAGCTCGAGGTGCGAACGAGCAGCGCCAGCGGCGGTGGGGTCAGCGTCGAGGTGCACGGCCCTGAGCTGGAGGAGCTGGTCGCCGGTGCGATGACCCGGCTCGTCGGTGACGGAGTGGCGGTCTCGATCGCGCAGCAGGACGCCTCGGTGTGGGGGCCGGAGGCGGCTCCCGAGGCGGCCGTGCGACTCGGCTGGCTCGACTGCCCCACCACCTCCCGAGCCATGCTCTCCCGACTGGACGCGCTGCGCGCCGAGATCCTTGGCGCCGGGCTCAACCATGTGGTGCTGGCGGGCATGGGCGGTTCGTCGCTCGCGCCCGAGGTCATCACGCGCACCGCGGGTGTCGAGCTCACCGTGCTCGACACCACCGATCCGCAGCAGGTGCGCGCCGCCATCGCCGACCGGCTCGATGCCACGGTCCTGGTGGTGTCGTCCAAGTCCGGCGGGACGATCGAGACCGACTCCCACCGGCGGGCCTACGAGCAGGCGTTCCGCGACGCGGGCATCGACCCCGCCGAGCGGATCATCGTGGTCACCGACCCTGGCTCGCCGCTGGAGACCACCGCGACCGAGCTCGGCTACCGCATCGTCCCCGCCGACCCCAACGTCGGCGGCCGCTACAGCGCGCTGACCGCGTTCGGCCTGGTGCCCTCGGCGCTTGCCGGGGTGGACGTGGACCAGCTGCTCGCTGACGCCGGCGAGGTCGCGGCGACGTTGGGGAAGGCAGGGTCCGACCCAGGCCTGCTGCTCGGCGCGGCGCTGGGCTCCGCCGCGGTCTCGGGCCGCGACAAGGCCGTGATCGCGGACGTCGGCTCGGGGATCAGCGGCTTCGGTGACTGGGCCGAGCAGCTCATCGCGGAGTCCACCGGCAAGCGCGGCACCGGGATCCTGCCCGTGGTGGTCGACGGGCCCGAGGACGCCGGCGCGACACCCGCCGTCGACCGCCACCTGCTGGCTGTCGGCCCCGCTCCACTCGAGGACGGGACGACCGTCAGCGGCCCGCTGGGCGGGCAGTTCATGGTCTGGGAGTTCGCGACCGCGGTGGCAGGCCGAGTGCTCGGCATCGACCCGTTCAACCAGCCGAACGTGCAGGAGTCGAAGGACAACACGGCTGCGCTGCTCAAGGAGCACGCCGGTGGCGCGCTGCCCGAGGGCGACCCGGTCTTCGTCGAGGGGCCGGTGGCGGTTTACGGAGACGCTGCGCTCGTCGGCCGCTCGCTCGCCGAGACGCTGCAGCGACTGCTCGACGCCGTACCCGCATCCGGCTACCTGGCCGTCATGGCCTACCTGGACCGGCACGCGGAGGCCGCGGCCGCCGGACTGCGATCCGCTCTCGCGGCGCGCACTGAGCACGCGGTGACCTTCGGCTGGGCCCCCCGCTTCCTGCACTCGACCGGTCAGTTCCACAAGGGCGGCCCCCAGGTCGGGGCCTTCCTGCAGATCACCGGTGCGGTCGGGCAGGATCTGGAGATCCCTGGCCGGGACGGGCTGACCTTCGGACGGCTCCAGCTGGCGCAGGCCCTGGGCGACCTGCGGGCCCTCGGGCAGCGCGGGCGGCCGGTGGTGCGGCTGCACCTGCGAGACCGCGCCGAGGGCGTCGCCGCCGTGCTGGCGGCCGCACGCGGGTGAGCCCTGACTCGGTGTCCCGTAACCCGCTCCGCGACGCCCGCGACCGGCGGCTGCCGCGGGTGCCCGACCCGTGCGCGCTGGTCGTCTTCGGTGTCACCGGTGACCTGGCGCGCAAGAAGCTCATCCCCGCGGTCTACGACCTCGGCAACCGCGGCCTGCTGCCGCCCGGCTTCGTGCTGCTCGGGTTCGCGCGGCGCGACTGGGGCGACGGTGACTTCGAAGCCGTAGCGCGCGAGGCGGCGGAGAAGGGCGCGCGCACCGAGTTCCGGCAGGACGTGTGGCAGCGGATCGCCGACTCCATCAAGTTCCTGCCCGGCTCCTTCGACGACGACGCCGCCTTCGACAAGCTGGCGCAGACGCTGCGCGACCTCGAGGCATCGCACGGCATCGCCGGCAACGCGGCGTTCTACCTGTCGGTGCCGCCGGCGATGTTCCCCGTGGTGCTCGAGCAGATGAAGCGCACCGGGATGGCCGACAACGACGCGAGCGGCGGCTGGCGCCGCGTCGTGGTCGAGAAGCCGTTCGGGCACGACCTGGAGTCGGCGCGCGAGCTCAACGCCCTCGTCGACGAGGTCTTCACCCCGGCCGACGTGTTCCGCATCGACCACTACCTCGGCAAGGAGACGGTGCAGAACCTGATGGCGCTGCGGTTCGCCAACGCGCTGTTCGAGCCGCTGTGGAACAGCCACCAGATCGACTCGGTGCAGATCACCATGGCCGAGGACGTGGGCATCGGATCGCGGGCCGGCTTCTACGACTCGGCCGGCGCGGCGCGCGACGTGCTGCAGAACCACCTGCTGCAGCTGCTGGCGCTGACCGCGATGGAGGAGCCGGTCTCCTTCGACGCCGAGTCGATCAGGACCGAGAAGCTCAAGGCGCTGCGCTCCATCGTGCTGCCGAAGGACCTCGGCTCCTATGCGGTGCGCGGGCAGTACGAGCAGGGCTGGCTCGCCGGTGCGCGTGTCCCCGGCTACCTGGAGGAGAAGGACGTGCCCGCCGGGTCGACCACGGAGACCTACGCAGCGGTGCGGCTCGATCTCGACAATCGCCGCTGGGCGGGCGTGCCGTTCTACCTGCGCACCGGCAAGCGGCTGCCCCGGCGGGTCACCGAGATCGCCGTCGTGTTCAAGCGCCCGCCGCACCTGCCGTTCTCGGCGACCGACACCGAGGAGCTCGGCGCCAACCAGCTCGTCGTACGCGTGCAGCCCGACGAGGGCATCACCTTGCGCTTCGGGTCGAAGGTGCCGGGCTCGTCGATGGAGGTGCGCGACGTGTCGATGGACTTCCTCTACGGCGAGGCCTTCACCGAGTCCTCTCCGGAGGCCTATGAGCGGCTGCTGCTCGACGTACTCCTCGGAGACAAGACGCTCTTCCCCGACCACGAGGAGGTCGAGCTGAGCTGGAAGGTGATCGACCCGTTGGAGGAGTTCTGGACGGGTACGACGCCCGCGCGCTACCGGGCCGGTGAGTGGGGGCCGCGCGCGGCGGACGAGATGCTCGCGCGCGACGGCCGTCAGTGGCGGCGGCCATGAGCGCAACGCTGTGGGACACGACGGGCGGGGAGGTCGTCAGGGCGCTCTCCACGGAACGACGGATGGCGGGCGGTGTGGCCAGCGGGCTCGCGCTCACCCTGGTCGTGGTCGCCGACGAGAAGCAGGTCGCCGAGGCGGAGAAGGCCGCGACGACAGCCGCCGCGATGCATCCGTGCCGGCTGCTGATCGTGGTGCGGCGCAAGCTCGACGGCGATGACCGGCTCGACGCGGAGGTCGCCATCGGGGGCCGGCTCGGGCCGACCGAGGCGGTGGTGATGCGGATGCACGGGCGGCTCACCTTGCACGCGGAGTCCGTCGTGCTGCCGCTGCACGCCTCCGACGCGCCCGTGGTCACCTGGTGGGTCGGGGCACCGCCCGACCGGATCGCCCACGACCCGCTCGGCGTGCTGGCCGACC
>JAVEEJ010000271.1 GCA_030840515.1 Frankiaceae bacterium
GTGCTCGTCTTGCCCGAAGAGCCTGTGACACCGACGATTTTTGCCTGCGGGAGCCGGCCGAGCGTTCCTGCCGCAAGCCGGCCGAGCCCTGCCACCGTGTCGTCCACGAGGACTGCCGGACCACCCACGGGCCGCGAGGCAAGCAGCGCTGCGGCACCGGCTGCGAACGCCTGGTCGGCGTACTCGTGCCCATCCACGCGCTCGCCGCGCACAGCGACGAACACAGCGCCCGGCACCACGTCCCTCGAGTCCGAGACGACAGGCCCGGGTATCGGCGCTGCCGGGTCGAGCCCGTCGAGCGCGCCGCCGGCGAGCGTGGCCAGCTCCCCGGCGGTGAGCGGGATCATGCGAGCTCCCGGATGGCCTGCCGCAGCACGTCGCGGTCGTCGAACGGCGTGACGGTCCCGCCCGACTCCTGGCCTTGCTCGTGGCCTTTGCCGAGGATGACCACGACGTCCCCGGGGGCCGCGGAGCGTACGGCGGCGCGGATGGCTGAGGCGCGATCGGGATCGACGAGTACGCCGTCCTCGCGGGTGACGCCGGCTTGCATGGCCGCGAGGATCGCCTCGGGGTCCTCCGACCTCGGGTTGTCGCTGGTCAGCACCGCGATGTCGGCGCCGTCGGCCAGAGCGGCCCCCATCAGGGGCCGCTTGTCGGCGTCGCGGTCTCCGCCGCACCCCAGCACGCCGATGACCCGCCCCTCATGTCCGGCGAGCCGGCGGGCCTCGACCAGAACGCGTTCCACCGCGTCGGGGCTGTGCGCGTAGTCGACGAGCGCCAGGAAGCGCTGCCCTGCGTCCACCCGCTCCATCCGGCCGGGCACCGCGCGCACCCCTGACACGCCCCGCACGGCCGGCTCGGCATCCACGCCCGCCTCCACCAGCATGGCGATGGCGAGCGCGGCGTTGAGCACGTTGAAGGCGCCGGGCAGGGCGACGGCTGCGGCAAGCCGCCCGGCGGGACCGTCGAGCTCGAAGTGGCTGGCGCCCTCGGCGTCCACCTGAACCCGGGAGACCTGCCAGTCACCGGCGACGGTCGTGGTCAGCGAGCGCACTGGAATCCCGCTGATCTGCAGCAGCCGCTGCCCCCACGGCTCGTCTGCAACCACCACACCGAGGGGGGCATAGCCGGGGGCGAACAGAGCAGCCTTGGCCAGGAAGTAGTCCTCGAGGTCGCGATGGAAGTCCAGGTGGTCCTGCGAAAGGCCGGTGAAGCCAACCGCCCGGAACGTCGTACCCAGCACACGGCCCAGTGCCAGTGCGTGGCTGGAGACCTCCATCGCCGCTGCAGCCACGCCGCGTTCGCGCATCACGGCGAACAGCGCCTGCAGATCCGTTGCCTCAGGCGTGGTGCGGACGCTCGGCAGCACCTCGCCGCCGACGCGGGTCTCGACCGTGCCCACAAGTCCGGTCCGGTGAGCGGCGGCGCGCAGTCCGGCCTCGAGCAGGTAGCTCGTCGTCGTCTTGCCGTTGGTGCCGGTGGTTCCCAGCAGCAGCAGCCCATCGGCCGGGTTGCCGTAGACCGCGGCTGCGACCGGACCGAGCACTGCGCGCGGGTCATCGACCACGACGGGGACCAGGCCCGCGGCCCGCACGGCGTCGGCCCCCGCTGGATCGGTGAGCGCCGCGACGGCACCCGCGGACGCCACCTCTGCGGCGAAGGCGGCGCCGTGGACGCGGGCGCCTGGAAGGGCGGCGTACAGGTCGCCCGGACGCACGGCGCGCGAGTCGTGGGTGACCCCCGTGACTGCGGTGTCGGTGCCCGTGTCAGGAGCCCCGGCGACGGCCGCGATCCGGCTCAGCCCGACGGGGGCTACCCGCTCCGGACGGGGCGGGACGTTGGCGCTGGGCACGGCGGCGAGGTTACCCGCGACCGCGGTCGTAGCTCAGGCGCAGGACAGGCGGCTGGGTCAGAGTGGGCACGATCTGCCTGCTCTGCAAGGCAAATGCCATCACGTCGTGGAAGACAGGCGCCGCAACCGTTCCGCCGAAGTGACCGCGCACCGGTGCTTGAAGCACCACCTCGACGAGCAGCTGCGGATCGTCGGCCGGGGCGAAGCCGACGAAGCTGGACGTGTACCCGCGGTAGCAGCCACAGGCGGAGTCGACGCGCTGCGAGGTGCCGGTCTTGCCGGCGACGCGGTAGCCGTTGATCCGCGCGGCAGGAGCGGTCCCGTTGTCGGACGTCACCGCCTCGAGCATCTCGCGCAGCGTGTGCGCCGTCGTGGCAGAGATGACCCGACGGGTAGCGGGGTGCGCAGCCGCAACGAGCTTGCCGTCGAGCACCGTTCCGCGGACGACGTGCGGCGCGACCCGCACCCCTCCGTTGGCGACTGTCGCGTAGACACTGGCCACCTGCATCGCGGTGACGGAGAGCCCCTGGCCGAAGGGGATCGTGTACTGCTGCGTGCCGCTCCAGCTCTCGACGTCGGGCAGGATCCCCCGCTCCTCACCAGGCAGCCCGGATCCCGACTTCGCGCCGAAGCCGAACGAGCGCAGGAACCCGTAGAGCCGTTCCTTGCCCACCTGTCGCGAGAGCATGATCGTGCCGATGTTGCTGGACTTCGCGAGCACTCCGGCGAAGGTGAGGTGCTCGGTGCCGTGCTTCTCCGCGTCGTGGAAGGTCTTGCCGGCGAGGCGCAGTGTTGGGGGCACCGTGACCGGCGTGGTGACGTCGACGAGGCCGAGCTCGAGTGCTGCTGCGGCGGTGATGACCTTGTTGACGCTGCCCGGCTCGTAGACGTCTGAGACGGCGCGGTTCTGCAGGTCCTCCGCGCTCGCCGCTGACGTGTCCGACGGGTCGAAGCTCGGGGCGGTCGCCACGGCCAGCAGCTCACCCGAGCGCGGGTCCATCACGATGACCGTGCCGCTCTTCGCCCCGGTCTTGCGCACCTGGTCGGCGATCGCCTGCTGCGCCATCCACTGAATGTCGCGGTCGATGGTGAGCGCCACCGACTGGCCAGCCTTGGGTGAGCGCAACGCGGACTCGCCGAGCGGGATCTGCTGGCCGTTGCGACCGATCTCGAGCTTCTCCCAGCCGTCCGTGCCGCGCAGCAGGCGGTCGAGCCCGTACTCGAGCCCGGCCAGTCCCTTTCCGTCGCGACTCACGAAGCCGGTGAGGTTGGCCGCGACCTGTGACTCCGGGTAGATGCGCTTGCGCTCCGGCAGGACGCCGATGCCGCCGAGCTTCGCCACGGACACCGCCGCCATGACCTCGCGAGCCTTGGCAGGCTCGAGGCCGCGCGCGAGGTAGACGAATGCGGTGCCTTTGCGGGTGAGCTTGGCAAGGAGGTCGGGTGCGTCCATCCCGAGCAGCGGTGCAAGGACCGATGCGGTGGTGTGCGCGTCCTTGACGTCGCGCGGGTCGGCGTACACGGCCCGTGCTTCCACTGTGGTGGCAAGCACCTGTCCGTCGCGGTCGACGATGTCACCGCGCGCCGCGGCGAGGGTCACGGTGCGGAGGCGCTGCTTCTCGGCCGCGTTGGCGAAGGCCGGCGCCTCGAGTCCCTGGAACTGGAGGAGACGTCCGGCGAAGATGACGAGGATCCCCGCGACGAGCCACTGCGCCAGGCGCACCCGTCGGGTCGGGTCGCCGAGCCGCATCAGCTGGGGGCGCCGCTTCGGGGCGGGACGACGAGCAGGTGCAGCACGACCAGCGGGTGCACGACGACGAGCGGGTGCAGCGCCACGAGCGGGTGCAGCACGGCGAGCAGGTGCCGGGCGACCTGCCGGAACTGCCCGCCTAACCGGCGCGCGTCGACCGGTCGCGGGGGTGGCACGCTGAGTTGCTTTGCCGCCTCGCGGAGCCCCGCCGCGGCCCTGCGGAGGACGCGCGGTCACGGCGTGCGCCTCGGCGTCGGCGTGGTGGGCTTCGTCGTGTTGGTGGTGTTGGCCGTCTTCACGGTCGGGGCGGTCGTCTTGGCGGGCATCGACGGTGTGGTTTTCGCCGGCGCCAGCGGTGCGACGTAGGGACGCTTCGCGACGGTCGGGTGCCCCAGCACCTTGCCGTCACTGGTGCGGATGAAGGCCGGGTCCCGCACCTGCACGAGGCCGAGCCGGCGCGCCTTCTCCGCAAGCACCAGCGGTGAGCCTTCGAGCGAGACGCCGGTCTGCAGCTGCTGCTGCTCGTCGGTGAGCGCGGCGGTGCGGCGCTGCAGGTCGTGCACGGTGAATGCACCCTGCGCGAGGACGGTGTTGAGCAGCAGCAGGCACATCAGCCCGAGGCTCAGCAGTGCGGCGACGCAGATGACGAACGGCGCCCGCGGCGCGCGCGAGGGACTCGGCAGCACCAGGGACAGTGGTGGCCGCGACGGCTTGGCCTTGGCACCTGGACGCGGTCGTGCAACCGGGATCCGGACCGCGGGCGCGCGGGTGGTCATGCCGCCTCCCGCAGCCGCTCAGCAGCGCGCAGCCGTGCCGGGGCTGACCGCGGGTTGCTCGCGACCTCCTCGTCGCTGGGCAGCTCGGCACCCCGGGTGAGCAGCCGCAGCTGCGGCTCGTGGCCAGGCAGGTCCACCGGCAGGTCGATCGGTGAGGTGCTGACCGCAAGCGGTGCGAAGGCCCGCTTCACGAGCCTGTCCTCGAGCGACTGATAGCTCAGCACGACGATGCGCCCGGCCACCGCCAGCGCATCGATCGCGGCGGGCAGTGCGGCCTCGAGGGCGGCCAGCTCGCCGTTGACCTCGATCCGCAGTGCCTGGAAGGTGCGCTTCGCCGGGTTGCCTCCGGTGCGGCGCGTAGCGGCCGGGATCGCGTCGCGGACCAGCTCGACAAGTCGCGCGGTCGACGTCACCGGGTGCCGTGAGCGCTCACGAACGACGGCGTCGGCGATGCGCCGGGCGAACCGCTCCTCGCCGTACTCGCGCAGCACCCTCGCGATCGCCGCCGCGTCATAGCTGTTGAGCAGCTCCGCCGCGGTGATCCCGCGGGTCGGGTCCATGCGCATGTCGAGCGGAGCGTCGTGGGCGTAGGAGAAGCCGCGCTCGACCTTGTCCAGCTGCAGTGAGGAGACACCGAGGTCGAACAGGATTCCGTCGACGCGCGCCAACCCCTGGTCGGCGAGGACGGCGGGCAGCTCGTCGTA
>JAVEEJ010000303.1 GCA_030840515.1 Frankiaceae bacterium
CCCCAGCGGCGCCCGATGCCGCCGATGATGACGAACAGCACGATGCGGAGGGAGAGCTCGCGACCGAACACGTCGCTGTTCACCAGCCCGACCGCACCGCCGAAGAGCGCGCCCGCGATTCCGGCCATCGCCCCCGACAGGACGAACGCGAGCAGCTTGTAGCGGACGACGTCGATGCCGAACGACTGGGCCGTCACCTCGTCCTCGCGGATCGCGAGGAACGCGCGGCCGAGCCGGGTGCGCAGGACGTTGATGTCGACGAGCCACACGCCGACGAGGACGACGAGCGCCATCGCCAGGTAGATCGGCTCGTTGACCAGGATGTGGTCACCGAACAGCCGCCGCGGTAGCGACGCCCCCGCCGATCCGTGCGTGAAGAACTGCCAGCGCAGCACCGAGGCCTGCATGGTGGCCCCGAACACGAGCGTGACCAGGGCGAGGTAGAGGCCGCGCAGCCGCAGGGCCGGGATCCCGATGGCGAGCGCGACGACCCCGCCGACGATGCCGCCCACGACCCAGCCGAGGAACATCGGCAGCCCCAGCCGGTCGACCACGATGCTGGCGCTGAACGCGCCGACCCCGAGCAGGGCGGCGTGGCCGAGCGAGAGCTGGCCGGCGTACCCCAGCAGCAGGTTCAGCGACAGCGCGGCGATCCCCAAGCAGACGCCGTACGTGAGGACGATGGCGTTCGCAGGAGACAGCAGGTCGGGCATCGCCCAGCCGGTGAGCGGCGGCAGCACGATGCAGGCGAGCAGGATCAACCCGATGTCGATGCTCCGCCGGTGTGGACGCGGCTGCGCTGGCGACGTCATCGGCTGCCGAACAGGCCCTGCGGCCGGAAGACCAGCGTGGCCACGACCGCGGCGAAGATGCAGAGCTCGGGCAGCCCGGTGAGGGACGTGCCCACGGTCAGGTGTCTGATCGCTCCCTCTCCCACGCCCACCAGTACGCCGCCGATGAAGGCCCCGCGCATGCTGCTCAACCCACCGATGAGCGCTGCGCTGAGTGCCCGGATGAAGATGCCGCTGTAGGCGCTGGGGGAGATGACGCCGATGCTCGGTTGGATGAGCAGGGCGGCAACTGCCGACAGGACGGCCGCCAGTCCCCACGTGAACATGGACGCCCTGGCCAGCGGGATGCCCAGGAAACGGAGCGCCTCCTGGTCCTGCGCCGCAGCGACGACGGACAGGCCGAAGTCGGTGAAGCGGAAGAAGGCGGCGAGCCCGCCCGCCACGAGCGCGACCAGGATCAGGGATGCGATCTGGTTGGGGCTGACGTAGACGCCGATCACGTTGACGCTGTGTCCGGTGATCGGCGGTGGCAGGTTGCGGCCGACCGGTCCGAACAGCGTGATCTCGAGAGCCACGCCGAGCGCGAGCAGCGCCAGGGTCGCGACGGCGACTGTGACGCGCGGGGCATTGAGCAGCGGCCACACCGCGAGCCGTTCGAACGTCACCCCGATGACGAGTGCGAGTGCGATGGACGCTGCCGCGCCGACGGCGTACGGGAGGTGGTGCTCGACGACGAGGATCTGCGCGACGAACAGCGTGAAGGTGCCGAGCTCGGCCTGCGCGAAGTTGAGCACGCCCGAGCCGGTGTAGATCAGCACGATGCCCAGCGCGAACAGGCTGTAGATCCCGCCGATGACCAGCCCGACGACGAGCGCCTGGGCCACGTTAGAGCGCCACGCTAGGTCGCCTTGACGCACCGGCGGATGGGGCGCCAACCCGCGTTGCCGGAGCCAGGCGTGGTCTCGTACGCCTCGAACAGGTCGGCAGCGAAGCCCCCGTGGTGGCCGTCGCCCGAGAAGTCGACGGGGCAGGCTGCCCCCGTCGTCCCCTTGAAGCCCGACTCCATCACGCCGGCGAACCGGTCGCGGGTGCAGTCGCGACCACAGGCGACGAACAGCCCTGCCATGTTCTTGAACGAGACCCAGCTCTGCCAGGCCACGTCACCGGCGATGCCACACAGGTCGGTGTTGGGGGAGTACTTCGCGTACGCCGCTTCGAAGATCTTCAGCTCGGCGCCGTACGACGCGTATGGCCCGTCGAAGTGGTGGCACTCGTACGGCGGCGCGAGGTTGGATCCCATCAACGGCGGGGTCAGTGCGTCCTTGCCGAGTCCCTTCGTCTGCACGTTGAACCCGAAGACGAGCCAGTGCGGGTTGTACTGCTGGCTCTTGCCCTGCTTGATGATGTTCGTCTGCGAGAAGGCATCGTCGAGGACGAACACAACCTCGGCGCCGGACTGCTGCAGCGTCAAGATCTCCTGCGAGTAGTTGCCTTGGTCCTGCATCACCGGGATGTCGGCGACAACCGTCCCGCCGCGCTTCACCACCTCGCGCTTGAACTGGTCGCGGGCCGGCTGGAAGTTGGTGCTGTTGCGCCAGATGATTCCGACCTTGGTGTGCGGGAACTTGTCGGCACCGAGGTCGGCGATGACCGACGAGAGATCCTCGGAGCTGATCGTGTTCGTGAAGCTGTAGCGGAACTTCTCGGACCCGGTCCGGAGGGTGAAGCCGTAGAGGTAGAGCTCCTTGTTCTGCTCGGCCCACTGGCGCACCGGCGGGATGACGTCGTCGCCGAGTGCACCGAAGATCATGAAGGGGTTCTTCGCCTGGCACTTCTGTGCAGCCGGCACTCCACCGGTCGCGGTGTACTGGTCGTCCTCGAGCGTCACGGTGAACTTGCGGCCGTAGATTCCGCCGTTGGCATTGAGGTAGTTCCAGAAGACGAGCTCGTCCTCCGGCTTGGTGTTGATCGCGTAGCCGAGCGTCAAGGGCGCGTGCCCGCAGACGACGACGCTGTCCTTGGTGATGCCGCGGACGTTGGCGGCGCCCGGCTTGTAGAGGTTGGAGTCGTGGTACGGCGACGACGCCGTTCCGGCGCTGCTCTTACCGGCCTGCGAGCCGAAGACTGTGCTGTTGGCGGTCGTCGGGTTGCCCGTGCCAGAGATCGCGGTTCCGCCGGTCCCCGGAGCTGTCACGGTCGCGGGCGTGCCGGGACCGGTGGCAGCACCCGGAACGGTGCCTGTCGTGGTCGTCGTCGTACCGGTTGGCGTCGTGGCGTTGGCTCCGGGCTGCGCCGCCGTTCCACTCTGCGCGGCCGCCGCCACCGGGTTCACCGGTGCAGTCAGGTGGGCCACGGAGTAGAGCGCGTACGTCGCTGTCCAGAGGACGATGACAGCGAGGACGACCAGCGGCCGCGAGTTGGCCTTCGCGGTGGCGGTGATCGGTGCCCTGACCTCGGCCGGCAGCGAGCTTATGATGCCGTTCAGGATGTGGAACAGCAGCAGCCCGGCGATCGCCAGACCGCCGACGACCGCCCAGATCCACGTGTCACTGTGCTGCACGGAGCACCTCCACTGCGTTGGTGTGGCGACGTCGTACGACGATCAGCAAGGTGGCTGCCGCGGCGACCACGGTGAGCGGGACGAAGGGAACCTCGGGCGTCTCGGCGGGTGGCTCGGCGAGTGCCGATGAGTGCGCTGTGAAGAAGCGCCAGGCGGCGAGCGTCGTGTCCGGGCCGATCGGGTCGGCGAAGGTGCCTTCCGTGCTGCCGCCGGAGTAGTTGTGCGTCATGCCGTGGATGAACCAGCTCTCGACGGCGACGCAGCGCGCAGGCAGCGGGGTGCCGCGCGTCGCGGGGGCGCAGTCACCGGTGTTGGTCGCGAACTTCGTCACGGTGTGGGGATAGGTCTCCCAGCCGAGCGTGCTGCCCGGGCAGGGGTTGTTGCCGTGCGGGTTCGGATAGGCGAAGACGCAGGTCCCCAGGTTGCCGCGGCTGCCGTCGTCCGGCCCGGTGTTCGGCGCCGGCATCAGGTCGCTCGAGTCGGCGTTGTAGTTCGTGGGACCTTCGCTCGCCTGGCGTGAGACCGATTGGTTGGCGGTGCCGTCGTCGGCGAGGTCGTTCATCCCGGTCCAGCCGGTGACCGCCTCGAGGCCCAGGGGGGCCACGACCACGTCGTCGGTGCTGGCGGCGAACAGGATCGCCGGGACAAGGCGGGCCTTGTCCGCCATCCGCTGGTGGCCGAGCTCGCCGTCCACGTCGCTGCACAGGTAGGAGCAGCCGGCCCAGATCGCAGCGCCGTCGTACAGGTCGGGGTAGGTCGCCGCCATGACCGTCGTCATGATCCCGCCGG
>JAVEEJ010000050.1 GCA_030840515.1 Frankiaceae bacterium
ATTTCAGGCGACACGGATTTCAGGCGACACGGATTTCAGGCGACTCAGGCCCTCAGATGCAGAACTCGTTGCCCTCCGGGTCGGCCATCGTGGTCCAGGTGTGCGGACCTTGGCGGGCGTCGTAGAGCTGCCGCGCACCGAGTCACTCCAGCCGCGCGATCTCGGCGAAGCGGTCGACCGGTCCTGGCCGCAGGTCGAGGTGCACCCGGTTCTTGACCGTCTTCGGCTCGGGCACGCGCTGGAAGTACAGCCGAGGCCCGACGCCGTCCGGGTCCTTGCAGGCGGTCGCGTCGGCCCAGCGCAGCTCCCCGTTCACCATCGCCGTGTCGGCCTCGCTCGCGTGGCCCTTGCTCACCATCTCGCGGATGAAGGCCTCGTCGGTCGGCTCGACCTCGTAGTGCAGGGCCTCCGCCCAGAACGCGCACAGCGCGTGCGGGTCAGCGGCGTCCAAGACGACCTGGAGTCCGAATGCCATCGGGTTGGGGCCTTTCTGCGAGCGGTTAGGCGAGGGCAGCGAGTACGGCGGGCTTGAGGGCCGGGGGGTTCATGCGTTCCAGTGCCACGGTGTCGCAGCCGACCCAGCTGGCTGCCTCCCGCAATGCCTGCGCGAGCGCCGGCACGTGCGAGGCGGACTTCAGCGAGACCTGGCGTGCGACCAGGGTTGTCCCTTCACGCGCCGGGTCCACCCGTCCGACGATATGACCGCCGGCCAGCAGCGGCATCACGAAGTAGCCGTGCTCGCGCTTGGCCTTGGGGGTGTAGGCCTCGAGTCGGTGCCGGAAGCCGAGCAGCCGCTCGGCACGCGGCCGATGCCACACAAGCGAGTCGAACGGCGAGAGCAGCGTCGTTCGGTGCCGTCCCCGGGGCGGGCCTGCCGCGATCACGTCCGGGTGGGCGTAGCCGGTCTCGGTCCAGCCCTGCACCGAGACCTCGACGAGGCCGGCGGCGTCGAGCGCGGGCCGTGCCAGCTTCTTGTTCTGGCGGTGGTAGTCAGCGAGGTCGTCCCACGTCGCGACGCCGTACGCCTTGGCGGCGTTCGCCAGCAGCGCGGCGCGGCCCTCCAGGTCGGTCACCGTGTGCTCGAGGATGTGGTCAGGGATCACCCGCTGCGGCAGGTCGTAGACCCGCTTCCACCCCTTGCGCGTGACGCACGCGACGTACCCGCGGTTGAAC
This sequence comes from Frankiaceae bacterium, assembly GCA_030840515.1. GTDB lineage: Bacteria > Actinomycetota > Actinomycetes > JAVEEJ01 > JAVEEJ01 > JAVEEJ01. The sequence continues at coordinate 1,174 of JAVEEJ010000050.1, forward strand.
AGGTGCTCGGCCGCGACCTTGACGGCCGACCAGTCCCACCACGGTCCGCCCTTCTTCGCCCCGCCGAGGTCCGTCGCGGTGAGCGGTCCCTCGACCTGCAGCCGCTTCAGCACCGCCTTGACTGTCTTGGGATCGGCCCCGCGATAGCTGGGCTGCTCACGGATCCGCTTGCGCTGCCACTCGTAGAGCGGCCAGTGCTCGAGGGGGAGGACGCACGCCGCGTGTGCCCAGTACTCGAAGCCGTCCCCTCCCCAGAGCGCCTGCTCCACCGCGGGTCGCCCCACCGCACCGAGCCGCGCGTAGGGGACGAGCTCGTGCGACCGGGCGAGCACGCTGATCGTGTCGAGCTGGATGGCCCCGAGGTGACGCAGCAAGGCGGGCACCCCGGCGCGACGATCGGGCACGCCCATGAGTCCTTGAGCGGCGAGGCACAGCCGACGCGCGTCGTCCGCCGAGAGGGTGAGCACCTGCCGCAGGCTAATCGGCGGGTCCGACGTACCGTGTGCGCCCATGAGCCACCCGCGCCTCGTCGCCGTCTGCGGCTGGCTCGGGACTCTCCTGGTCGTCGGTGGGCTCAGTGGTGCCGCCCTGGTGGCCGCTGACCTGCCGGAGCTCGCCACCGCCGCGCTCGCCGTACTCGCCACCCTCGTCACCGTGCTGACTGCAGGGGCGGTTGCCCTGGCGCTAGCCCCGCGACCGGAGGCCGCTGCGGCGACCGGTTGCGGCGCCTGCGGTCAGACCTGCCTCAAGGGTCAGCTGGGGTCAGGGTCGGTCGCGAGCCGGGCGTGCAGCTCCACGTCCTGACGATCGCCCAGCTTGAACCACGCCCCGCGCAACACGCCCTCGAGCGGGAAGCCCAGCCGGCGGGCGACCGCGCACGACGCGGCGTGCGGCGCAGCGTGAACCAGCTGGAGTCGGTAGATGCCCAGCTCCGCGAAGGCGTAGCGGACCACGGCGGCCCCTGACTCGGTGGCGACGCCGCGGCGCTGGGCCCACGGCGCCACCCAGTAGCCGATCTCGGCCTGGGCGTCGTCGTGCGCGTCGAGGAAGAGCCCCACCCAGCCGCCCACCCGTCCGGTCACGGCGTCCAGCGCCATCCACGAGGGCCGGAGCGGGTCGTCGCGCTTGATGAACTTCTGCGCGTTCTCCAGCGTGTAGTCGGGCGTCAGTCGCGTCCATCGCGTGAACCCGGGCGACTGGCAGGCTTCTGTGATGTCGGCGACGTCCTCGGGGGCCGGGGCCCGCAGGTAGTAGCGGCCGGTGGTCAAGTCAGGCATCGTCACCGACCTAGGATGGACCGCGCGCCACACGGCGCTGTCTTGAGGCAAGGCGCCGTACTCGATCGCAAGGAGTGTTCACCCGTGGTGCTGCAGAAGCTGCTGCGAGCCGGCGAGGGCAAGATCCTCCGCAAGCTGAAGAACATCTCCGACCAGGTCAACGCGATCGAGAGCCACTTCACCGACCTGAGCGACGCCGAGTTGCGGGGCATGACGGATGAGTTCCGGCAGCGCCTGACCGACGGCGAGACCCTCGACGACATCATGGCCGAGGCCTTCGCGACGGCTCGGGAGGCCGCCAACCGCGTGCTCGGCCAGCGCCCCTTCGACGTCCAGGTGATGGGTGGCGCCGCGATGCACCTCGGCAACATCGCCGAGATGAAGACCGGTGAGGGCAAGACCCTGACCTGTGTGCTGCCTGCCTATCTCAACGGACTGTCGGGTGAAGGCGTGCACGTCGTCACGGTCAACGACTACCTCGCCCAGCGCGACGCCGAGTGGATGGGCCGGGTGCACCGCTTCCTCGGCCTCAGCGTCGGCGTCATCCTCGGGCAGATGTCCTCCGATCAGCGCCGCGAGGCCTACGCCGCGGACATCACCTACGGCACGAACAACGAGTTCGGCTTCGACTACCTGCGCGACAACATGGCGTGGTCCAGCGAGGAGCTCACCCAGCGCGGCCACAACTACGCGATCGTCGACGAGGTCGACTCGATCCTCATCGACGAAGCGCGCACCCCGCTCATCATCAGCGGACCCGCCGACCAGGCGCAGAAGTGGTACATGGAGTTCGCCCGCATCGTGGGCCGGCTCGAGCGCGGCGAGGAGGGCGAGGGCGACTACGAGGTCGACGAGAAGAAGCGCACCATCGCCGTCACGCGGGAGGCGGCCAAGCGGACCCTGGGGCAGCGCCACTTCGACGTGCAGCTCATGGGCGGAGCCGCGCTCCACCTGGGCAACATCGCCGAGATGCGCACCGGTGAGGGCAAGACCCTGACC
>JAVEEJ010000021.1 GCA_030840515.1 Frankiaceae bacterium
ACACGCGCGGCGGTGCGCAACGACGCGCCCTCCCTCGCCCAGCTTCATGTCGACACCTGGCGAGCGGCGTACCGCGGGCTGGTCCCGGACGAACTGTTGAACAACATGAGCGTCGCGGCCCGGGAGCGGAGATGGACGGCGATCCTGGCTGAAGGTGGCACTGCATGGGTTGCCCAAGCCGCAACGGCGATCATTGGTTTCGCCGCCTACGGCAGGAGTCGCGATGCGGACGCAGCACCTTTCGTCGGTGAAGTGATCGCGCTCTACGTGCATCCGGATGCTTGGGGCTCTGGGGTTGGCCGCTCGCTCAACGATGCGGCTCTTTCGTCTTTGGCCGCGGACGGATGCCGTGAGGCAACCCTGTGGGTGTTGCGCGACAACTCACGCGCCCGGCGCTTCTACGAGCGACAGGGCTGGCTCACGGATGGAGCTGAGCAGACCGATGACCGCGAAGGCGTGCGTCTGGTCGAGGTGCGCTACCGAGTGAAACTCTCCCCGCATGGGGCGAAGCCCTGATCCCAAGCAGGCCGACTTCGAAGGCAACGAGTTCTGCGTCCTTGGCCAGCGGCCTCAATAGGTGATGTATGCGCCTGGGGCGTGACTGGCCGGCACGACGTCACAGAGAGCTAACGCGCGTGGTGCCGGTGATGACGGTCAGTCACTGCGCCCCGGCGGTCAGGCCGCGCGGGGCTGGCTTCGTCGTCGTTGGGACCGCTTGAAGTACCAGTCCATCGGCGGGATCGACTGGATCAAGCCGTCGGTGGACTCCTCCAGCCGCCAGCCGGCGTGGAAGAGGCTGTGGTGGTAGCTGCAGAGCAGGATCCCGGTGGCAAGGTCCGTGCCGCCGCCGTGGGCCCAGTGGACCATGTGATGGGCCTCAACCCAAGGCGAGTCGCAGCGCGGCCAGGCACACACCGCGCGGCCTCCCCGAGCGAGCGCCCGGCGCTGGTTGCGGCTGTAGAAGCGGGCCTCCCTGCCGAGGTCTAGCACCTCGGACTCACCAGAGAGGACGAGCCGCTGGACGTCGCCGTCGCAGACCGCAGCCAGGAGTGAGCGCCAGTCGAGCGCGGTGCCGGTGCGCTCACCGTGGGCGCCGTGGACCATCTCGCTCTCGGCCGCCGGCAGCCAGGACGGCAGTTTCGCCCGGTCGTGGACGGCGTCCAACGCTCGTTGAAGGGTCGTCACGTCCGTGATCACCGTGACCCGGGCCTTGGGCAGATCGGCGGGGCTGTAGCCGGTGTCGGCGAGGTCGCGGGCGGCGACGTCAGCACCCGCTGCGATCCGGGCCATGAGCCCGGCACCGTCCGCGCGCCGCTGCGCCGCGTTGCGCTGGTCGTCAGCCGCTGGCTTGCTGAACCGGTCGAGGCCTTGCGTGAACCACTCCGCGTTGCTGCCCGTCAGCCACCCGTCGACCTTTACGCCGCCCAGCGTGGGAGACGCATGCAGGTACTGGTCCTCCTTGAGGTCGCGGGTCTCCTTGTCATCAAGGTCCGGTGCAACGGTCGCCCGGAAGCGGTCAGCCAGCTGTCGCAGCTCCTTGGGGGTGCGCGTCAGCGCCTCTTTCGCCAGCAGCTCATCTCCCGTGACCAGCGCACTTGCGGGCAGGCCACGCAGCCCATCGACGATGACGAGCACATGGCGGGTCGAGATCTGGCCTGCGGCGTAGGCCTTGCCCGTCGCTGGGTGCTCCATCGCGCCCCGCCCTGCGCGATAGAGAGCAGTGGCCTCCGAGGGCGCCAGACACAGCTCTTGGGCGGCCCAGGTCGCGACGTTGCGGGCACCCTCAAGGTCAGGCAGGTCACGACCCACCGCTGCGACGAGCAGGCCGGCGAGGTGGGAGTCGTAACGGCGGCGGAGTGCGAGCAGCGCCTTGGCATCCGCGCCCAACGTGACGTCTGCCTCAGGCAGCTCTCCCTCACACAGCGAGTTCACCGACGCCACGACCGTGGCGACGGCTTCACTGCAGTACTCGGGGTCGAACACAAGAGCGAGACTAGCAGATGAGGCCGACAAGTGGAAGGCAAAACTCCTTATACACAAGGAAAAGTTGTCCACAACTTCCCACGGTTCCCGCGAATTATCCACAGATTCTGCGAAGCGGCGCCGCGGGCCGCGCGGACGTGCGCAGCAGTACGACGCTCAGCAGCACGACGCTCAGCAGCACGACGCTCAGCAGTACGACGTGCAAGGCGGATACGTGCCGACCTGCCGCCGCTTGGCCTCCACTGCGGCCGCCGGCGACCGGTGCCCGCCCGCCTTCCACGAGTCCAGGTAGGGCCACGGGTAGACCTCGCCGCGACGCACCCACCACGTCCCGTGTCGGGTGGGCCACGAGAGCCCGAAGTGCAGATGGGTGGCGATGCCGCGCGCTGATCCGGTGTTGCCGACGTACCCGAGCAGCTTCCCCGCAGCTACGCGCAGTCCCGGCCGGATGCCGGGAGCGATCCGCTCCAGGTGCGAGCCGTAGTAGCGCACCCCGTCCGTCCCGACGACGGACACCGACAGGCCGCCACGGTCGGCGCCGCGGTTGGACGAAGAGGACCAGGTGTCCTTGTAGGTCACCTCGTCGACCGTCCCTGCGATCGGCGACACGAACCGGCACCCCCGCGCCGCGAACAAGTCGGTCGCCGGGTAGTCGTGGTGCGAGTGCCCGTAGGACGTCTTGCACTTCAGCGGGAAGACGTACCCCCCGCTGGCGACTACCGGTGCTGACGTGGTCCGCACCGGCTGCGGCTTGGGCTTGGTGGTGGCGCGTGGGGTGGGCTTCGGCCTGACGGTGGGAGTCGCCGTACTCGTCACCGTCGGGGTGCTTGTCACAGTCGGCACCGGGGCGGTCGTCGGCAGGCTTCGGTGCTCGACGGAGCCGCTGCTGCAAGCCGCCAAGATCAACGGCAGCAAGAGGAGTGGGAGGCGAGTACGACGCACAGTCGCAACCCTATGCGGCTCTCCACAGGCACCATCCGGAGCGGCCGAGGCCGGACATAGACTCCGCGCCGGAGGTGGGTGTGGCCGGCAGGATCCGCGACGAGGACGTCGCCGCCGTGCGCGAGCGCTCCCCGATCTCCGAGGTCGTGGCCGAGTACGTCCAGCTCAGAGGCGCGGGCGGCGGTTCCATGAAGGGCCTGTGCCCCTTCCACGAGGAGAAGACGGCCAGCTTCCAGGTCACCCCTGCCCGCGGGCTCTGGTACTGCTTCGGCTGCGCCGAGGGCGGCGACGTCTTCGGATTCATCCAGAAGATCGAGCACATCGGGTTCAGCGAGGCGGTCGAGCGGCTCGCCCGGCGGGCCAACGTCGAGCTGCGCTACGACGAGGGCAGCTCGGCCCCCCGCTCGCAGACGGGTCAGCGCACCCGTTTGGTCGAGGCGCACAAAGCGGCGGCGCAGTACTACGCAGAGCAGCTGGCGAGCGCCGAGGCGTCCACCGCGAGGGAGTTCCTCGCCTCCCGCGGCTTCGACCAGACAGCTGCCGAGCACTTCGGCGTCGGCTACGCGCCCAAGGGCTGGGACGCCCTGCTCAAGCACCTGCGCGGCCGCGGCTTCACCGACGCCGACCTCATCACCAGCGGCCTGGCGAGAGCCGGCCAGCGCGGCCCCATCGACCACTTCCGCGGACGGCTGCTCTGGCCGATCCGCGACACCTCCGGCGACGTCATCGGCTTCGGCGCGCGGCGGCTCTATGACGACGACCGCAACGAGGCCAAGTACGTCAACACACCGGAGACTCCGCTCTACAAGAAGAGCACGGTGTTGTACGGCGTCGACCTTGCGCGCAAGGAGATCGCCAAGCGCCGGCAGGCCGTTGTCGTCGAGGGCTACACCGACGTCATGGCGTGTCACCTCGCCGGCGTGACCACCGCCGTCGCGTCCTGCGGAACGGCGTTCGGGGCCGAGCACGTGAAGGTGCTGCGGCGCTTCCTCATGGACCAGGACGAGTTCCGCGGCGAGGTCATCTACACCTTCGACGGCGACGCGGCAGGGCAGAAGGCTGCGCTCAAGGCCTATGACCTCGACGAGAAGTTCGTCACGCAGACCTTCGTCGCCGTCGAGCCGCGCGGGCTCGATCCTTGCGACCTGCGGGTGCAGCACGGCGACGCCGCGGTGCGCGAGCTGGTCGCACGCCGGGTGCCGCTCTTCGAGTACGCGATCCGTGCGGCGCTGGCCGATGTGGACCTGTCGGTGCCGGAAGGGCGCGCGCGAGCCCTCGACAAGGCGATCCCGATCGTCGGCCGGATCCGTGACGTCTCGCTGCGCGACGACTACGCGCGCCAGCTCGCCGGGTGGGTCGGCGTACCCGATCCCAATGAGGTCGTCGCCCGGCTCCGCGAACGTGCGGGAGGCGTGCCACCCCAGCGCGGCCGTTCCAACGCCGAACGCGCCCGCGACGACCGCGCGGTCTCGGTCGAGCGCGAGGCGCTCAAGCTCGCCCTCCAGCGCCCTGATCTCGTCGACATCCGCTTCGACGAGCTGGGCGAGGAGGTCTTCACCGCGCCTGAGCACCGCGCGGCCCAGGCGGCCATCGACGGTGCGGGGGGAGCCAAGTCGGCACCCGAGGGCGAAGCCTGGACCGAGGCGGTGCTCGCTGCCGCCAGCGACGACGCTGTGCGCAACCTCGTGCTCGCGCTGTCTGTCGAGCCGCCGCTGTGGTCCCCGGGAGGCGAAAGCCGTTACGCCACAGCAGTTCTCGCCCGTTTGGAGGAACTGCACGCGACTCGCGAAGTGACCGAGCTCAAGGGCAGGTTGCAGCGGGTGAACCCGGTGGACGAGGAGCAGCTCTACAACCAACTCTTCGGTCGACTGGTCGCGCTCGAGCAGCAGGCACGTGCGCTGCGAGAGGAAGCTGCGGGCACGCTCTAGCGCGGCTTGTCAAGGGTGGCGCCCTCGCTCATCCGGGTGAGCGCAATGGGGGCGCACGATCTTCCCCAATCGTCGTACGGTGACCTCGTGGCGACGGGCGAGGCCGACCTCTCCGAGCTGCCGATCGACATCGGCGGCCCGATCGCCATCGAGGTCGAGGACCTGCACCCCCCGCCGCTCGAGGTCGCCGTACTCGCCCGCCCGGAAGTCATCGCCCTCCTCGCCCGCGGCCAGAAGCAGGGTTACGTCACCCAGGAAGACCTGACCTCCGTCGTCGCCCTCGTCGGGCTGGTGGACGAAGGCGCCGACGCGGTGTCACGGGCGTTGACCGACGGTGGGGTCGAGGTCGTCGACGGGCCGGGCCCCGGCGAGCAGGAAGAGGAAGAGGAGGACGAGCCCGCCCTCGATGAGGAGGTGGCGCGCGGGCCGACGTCCGACCCGGTGCGGCAGTACCTCAAGGAGATCGGGCGGGTCCGGCTGCTCACCGCCGTGGAAGAGGTCGACCTCGCGAAGCGTGTCGAGGCCGGGCTGTTCGCCGCGGAGAAGCTGGCCGCAGGACCGGTTGACCCGTCCCTGCATGCCGAGCTGCAGTCGCTGGTGGACGATGGCGCCTACGCGAAGCAACGGCTCGTCGAGGCGAACCTGCGGCTCGTCGTCAGCATCGCGAAGCGGTACGTCGGACGCGGGATGCTCTTCCTCGACCTGATCCAGGAGGGCAACCTCGGCCTCATCCGCGCGGTCGAGAAGTTCGACTACGCGAAGGGCTACAAGTTCTCCACCTATGCCACGTGGTGGATCCGTCAGGCCATCACGCGCGCGATCGCGGACCAGGCCCGGACCATCCGCATCCCGGTGCACATGGTCGAGACCATCAACAAGCTGATCCGGATCCAACGCCAGTTGATCCAGCAGTACGGCCGCGAACCGACTCCCGAGGAGATCGGGGTGGAGGTCGACCTGCCGCCGGAGAAGGTGCGCGAGATCCTCAAGCTCGCCCAGGAGCCGGTCTCGCTGCAGACCCCGGTCGGCGAGGAGGACAGCACCTCACTCGGCGACTTCATCGAGGACTCCGACGCCGTGCTGCCGCTCGACGCGGCCTCCTTCACCATGCTGCAGCAGCAGCTCGGGTCGGTACTCCATGAGCTGACCGAGCGGGAGCAGCGCGTGATCGAACTGCGCTTCGGGCTCACTGACGGGACGGCCAAGACGCTCGAGGAGGTCGGCCAGCAGTTCGGCGTGACCCGGGAGCGGATCCGGCAGATCGAGGCGAAGACGCTGTCGAAGCTGCGGCACCCGAGCCGGGCGCAGCAGCTGAAGGACTACCTCGACTGAGGGTCTAGCCGGCCGTGATGACCGGGTCGACCGGGTAGGGCTCGGCGAGCCCGTTGGACGACGAGCGGCGGCTGAGCTTGTCCTCGACGACCTGCTTCGCGGTGCCCGCTGCGCTCGCAGCCTCGGTCTTCACCGTCTCCACCATGTCGTGCACGCGGGGGTCGCCGGCGACGCGGTGAGCGAGCTCGGTGATCTGCTGGTAGCGCTGGCGGCCAGCCTTCGTCCCGAGGACGTAGCCGGCGGCGAATCCGAGCGCCAAGGTCAACTTCGTACGGAACGATGTCATGGTCGGCTCGTACCCCTCCCAGCACCGGATAGTCGTGTGGTTGGGCTCAGTCGGTGCGCTACCCTCGCTCGCGCATTCCCCCGTAGCTCAATTGGCAGAGCATGCGACTGTTAATCGCAGGGTTACTGGTTCGAGTCCAGTCGGGGGAGCGACCGATCTCGGTGCAAATGCCCAGGTCAGAGCCTCGTTCTGCGAGTACGACGACCCCGATAGCCTGACCGCCGCGGGGAGGTAGCTCAGCCGGTCAGAGCAGCGGACTCATAATCCGTCGGTCGTGGGTTCGAGCCCCACCCTCCCCACCCGAGCGCGAGTGAAGGCGACGTACTCGTCGCCACGTTTGTTGACTTTCCGGGCTCATGCGGTGGCCGTTGACCCCGGAAAGTCAACAAACGTGAGAGGGGGCGCCACATCGTGCGCGCTCACAGGCGGCGCACAGGTCGCTGCCAGTCGGCGTGGAGTCACGCTGCGCATCCTTCAGCCATGAGCCAAGCAGCAGGAAACGGGCGGGTGCGGGGAAGCACCGACGGTCGTGAGGGCGCCTCACGACGCGTGCGCACCCTCACGGTCGCGGCCGGCATCGGGACCGTCCTCGCTTCGGCGGCGCTCACAGCAGCCCTCGTCCCGACGACCCCCAGCATCGCCGGGAGCTCACGGGCAGCCCAGACCACGACCGACAACAGCACCACGGGCACGGCTCCCACGAGCACCGACCGTCAGCCCGTCACCAGCAGCGGCGGCAGCTGAGCAGGCGTGAGCCTGGCGAAGGGCGGGTAGAGCCGCGACATGTCTGGGTGGATGGTCCCTGTGCTGGTGCTGATCTCCCCCGTCGTGCTGATGAGCCTGGTGATGTTCATGGGCTTCGTCGAGCGGCGGCTGGTCTTCGGCGTTACTGGGGACGAGCTCCGTCAGATGCTCGTGGACGCCGCCCCCGAGAAGCTCGAGGAGTTCGTCGCCACGAGCTGGAAGGACACGCTCGTCCGAAGCCGCTGACGTCACCCCAACCGATACAAAGGGCGCGTGGCCGGACTCAGCACAGAACGTCTGCTGCTCAGGCAGTGGCGCGACGCGGACCGGGAGCCGTTCGCCGAGCTCAACGCCGACCCGATCGCGATGGAGCACTTTCCCAGCACCTTGACGAGGGCCGACTCCGACGCCTTCGTCGACCGGGCGCAGCAGCGGATAGCCGAGCAGGGCTGGGGTCTGTGGGCGGTCGAGCTCCAAACGACAGGCGAGTTCGTAGGCTTCACCGGCCTCGCGCACTTCGCCGACGGACTGCCCTTCGCCCCGGCCACCGAGGTGGGCTGGCGCATGCGCCGCGAGCACTGGGGCAACGGGTACGCCACCGAGGCCGGGCGGGCCGCACTCCAGCACGCGTTCGACGTACTCGCTCTCGACGAGGTCGTGTCGATGACCGCGGTCGGCAACTGGCCCAGCCGTCGGGTCATGGAGCGACTGGGCATGACTCGCGACCCGGCCGATGACTTCGAGCACCCGCGCGTGCCGGCCGGGGATCCGCTCCGGGCACACGTGCTCTATCGGATCCAGCGCCCATGATCGAGGCCGCGTTGGCTCGCTTCGATGCAGTCGAGGACGGACCCGAGTGGGCCTCGATGGCCGGCACCGTCATGCCGGTGCGCGTGGGGGAGCGGCCCGCCGTCCTCAAGCTGATGAGCGTCGACTTCCCGCAGCAGGTCATCGCGCTGCGCGAGTACGACGGACGTGGGGCGGCCGCGCTGATCGACGTCGACGCCGAGCTGCAGGCCCTGCTGCTCGAGCGCCTCGAGCCCGGCACCTCCGCCCTCGAGTTGATGCGCACCGACGACGACACGGCGACCCTCGTCGTCGCGCAGGTCGCGCAGGCGCTGCTCCGGCCCGCGCCGGTGGAGTGCGGACTGCCGACCTACTCGGACTGGGCGGCCGCGGTCACCCGCACCGAGCCCGGCGAGATCAGTTCGGCGCACCTCGGACGGGCGGCGTCGCTGTTTCGCGAGCTCGCGACCGAGCACACGCACCTGCTTCACGGGGACCTGCACCACGACAACGTGCTGCGCGACGGCGACGGGTGGCGCGCCATCGACCCGGCTGGCGTGCTCGGTGAGCCCGCGGCCGAGTGCGGCGCGCTGCTGCGCAACTGGTTGCCCGATCTGCTCGAGCTCCCCGACCCGGTCGCCACCACGCACCGTCGCGTCGCGATCCTCGCCGAGGCGCTCGACCTCGACGCCGCGCGCATCCGCGCCTGGGCTTACGCGCAGTCAGTGATGTCAGTGTGTTGGATGATCGAGGACGGCCACGAGTGGCTGCGGCCAGAAGGCCTCGAGTGCATCGATCTGCTGCACACCGTCTGGGCTCAGGCGGGATAGACCTCGAGGTCGGTCGCCTTCACACTCGCCCAGACCGCGGCTCCGACGTCGAGCCGCAGCTCCGTGACAGCCGCCACGGTGACGTCTGCCGCCACCGCGGGAGGTCCGGCGAGCGCGACCCGCACCCGGTCACCACCCAGGGTCTCCACCCCGGTCACCCTGGCCTGCCAGGCGTTACGCGCACTGCCCTCGGGTCTCGCCGCCGACACCACGATGCTCGACGCCCGCACCGCCACGAGCACCGCGCCGCGCGCCGCGGTCGACACCGCGAGAACCCCGCCGCCCTCCAGCGCCACCGCGAGTCCGTCTGCCTCCCCGCGCAGCAGCTCGAGCCCCGCGAACTGCGCAGCCCAGGCCGACCGCGGCCGCTCGGTGAGCTCGGCGGGTGAGCAGTCCTGAACGACCCGACCCGACTCCAGCACGACCACACGCGCAGCCAGTGCAGCGACATCGACCACGTCGTGCGTGACGAGCAGGACAGGGGGCGAGTACGACGCCAACGCGGCGCGCAACGCGGCGCGCACCGTCGGCCGGGCCGCCGCATCCAGACGGGCGAGCGGCTCGTCGAGCAGCAGCGCTTTCGGCTCGGCCACCAGCGCTCGCGCCAGAGCGACCCGGGCCGCCTCACCCGACGACAGGCCGGCGCAGCGTCGTGGGCCCAGCTCCGCCGACCCGAGTGCGGCCAGAGCGGCGGTGGCGGCGGCTCGGCGGGCCGCACCTCCGGAGGCCCGAGCTGCGATCGCAACCTCACCCGCTGCTGTCGCCGTCGGCCGTAGCAACGAGTCGGCCGGCAGCAGGCCGATGCGCCGCCGGTGTGGTGGCAGCGACGACCGGTCAACACCGTCGAGTGAGACAGCAGCACCCGGCTCGAGCCCGGCGATCGCACGCAACAGCGTGCTCTTGCCGGCCCCATTGGGCCCCACCACCGCCGTCACGCCGGTCAGTCCGGCCAGCGACACCTCCAGCTCGAGGTCTCCACGGCCGAGCCGCACATCCACGACGAGGCTCATCGCTGAGTCCAGCGGCCGCGCAGCGCGACGAGGACCACGACGGCGACACCGAGCAGCAGCATCGCCAGCGCGGTCGCGGCATCCGGGTCGAGCTCGAGCTGGCGGTAGACCTCCAAGGGCAACGTGCGGGTGCGCCCAGGGAAGGACCCGGCGAACGTCACGGTCGCCCCGAACTCACCAAGCGCCCGGGCCCAGGCCAGCGTCAACCCCGCTCCGATGCCGGAGCGCACCAAGGGCAGCGTGACGCGGGTGAACACGCGACCGGGTGGCACCCCGAGGGTCGCGAGCACCTCCTCGTGCCGCGCGTCGCTCTGGCGCAGCGCACCGTCCACCGCGATGACGAGGAAGGGCATCGCGACGAACGCCTCCGCCACGATCACACCCGCCGTCGAGTAGGGCAGCGCATGGCCGGTGAGCTCGTAGAGCGGACGCCCGACCACGCCGGTGCGACCGAAGGTCAGCAGCAGCGCAACGCCGCCGACCACCGGCGGCAGCACGAGCGGCAGCGTGACGACGGCGCGGAGCAGTGCCGCGAACCTGACCCGGCTCCGGGCCATCACCCACGCCAGCGGCACGCCGATCACCGCCGACAGAAGTGCCGCCGCGGTCGCCGTCACCAGGGACAGCCGCAGTGCTTCGAGCGAGGGCCCCGAGCTGAGCAGCGAGCCCAACCGGCTCCACGGCGCTCGCACCATCAGGGCCACCACCGGCAGCGCCAGCAGCAGCAGGCCCACGCCCGCGAGGAGCGCGACCAACCGCGGTGTGCGGGTCACAGCGGTGACCTGTTCCGCGACCGCCTCATGGGAGCGCGAACCCGGCGCGCGTCAAGGCGTCCCGCCCGGATTGGCCGAGCAGCAGGTCGACGTACTCGCTCGCCAAGTCCTTGCGCTTGCTCGCGGTCACCACCGCCGCCGGGTAGGAGGTGCTCGCCGCCGCGCCGTCCGGCAGCGGCACTTCCCGAACCCTCGCCCCGGCCCCGACGAGGTCGGACCGGTAGACGATCCCGGCGTCGGCTTCGCCGGTCTGGACCAGCCGCAGCACCGTCTTCACGTCCGGCGCCAGCGTGTCGGGGTCGGCGGTGACGTGGGCCGCCGCCAACGTCTGCTGCGCGACCGACCCGCACGGCACCGAAGGGTCACACAGCGCGATCCGCAACCTGTGCTGGGCGAGGTCGGCGAGCCCCCTCACCAACCCTGGGTTGGACGGCGGCACGACGAGGACGGCCGTGTTCGACGCGATCGTCCGCGGCGAGCCCACCAGGCCGGCGGTGACGAGCGGCGCCAGAGACTTGGGGCTTGCCGTGACGATCACGTCGGCGGGGGCGCCGCCCCGCACCTGGGCGACGAGGGCGGGGGAGCCCGCGTAGGAGACCCGCACCTTCAGCCCGGGATGGCTGCGGGCGAGCTCGGTGCCGAGGGGTTCGAGTACGCCGGACAGCGAGGACGCCGCGAGCACGGTGAGGGTCTGCTTCGAGTCGGGGGAGTCGGTGCAGGCGGTGGCCGGGAGCAGCGCGAGCCCGATGACCAGCAGGCTCAGCCGTCGCATGGGCCCGGACGCTAGCGGTCGGCCGTCCAGACCTTGGAGCGGTGGCTCCGCCTAGGACTCGAGCCGGAAGGGCCGTGGCGCCGGCAGGAGCGCCGCCCGCGGGCAGGATGCGAGGTCGAGGCCGCCGAAGCCGAGCGCCTCGTCGCACAGGGACTCCACGGTCCAGCCCTGCTCGGTGCCGAAGCGGGTGATCGTCGCCCGGTAGATCGTGATCTCGTAGCGGGTGGGGGTGCCGTAGGCGACCTGCATGCTGCCAATGAGCTCGGCGCCGCTGGGCGGGCCGCCTGGCTCGAACGGCCGGTCGTAGCGCCGCCAGATGTTGGGCTCGGCGTCCCACATCCCGCCGTTGCGCACGTCCCGGACGGCCATCTCCACCAGGGCGGCCCGCGCTGCCTCTTCAGGGAGCACGGCGGCCGGTCGGATCACCTCGGTGACGACGCCATCGTCGTAGGCCTCGGACGCAAGGATCTCCAGCTCATTCACGCTTACAAGCATCGGCCGCCCGGAAGGCCGTCAACATGGTCCAAAGGAGGGGTTCGACCTGGTCCTGCTCGGTGGGTGCTGGTGCTGGTGGTGCTCATGGGGCACACTGGAGGCAGCCGCGGGTCGTGCGGCGCTGCGAGGTCGCTGGGGAAGGCGCACCTCGCGCCGCGACCCGAGGAGGTCATCCGTGTCCGCACACGGTGTGCTGTACGTGCACTCGAGCCCGCCGGCTCTGTGCCCGCACGTCGAGTGGGCTGTCGCTGCCGTCCTCGGCGTCCCGGCAAAGCTCGTCTGGACCGAGCAGCCCGCTGAGCCGGGTCTGCTGCGCTGCGAGACGGGCTGGAAGGGGCGCGCGGGTACGGCGGGCCGCCTGGCCGGGGCGCTTCGTCAGTGGAACCTGATCCGGGTCGAGGTGACCGAGGACCCCAGTGCCGGGTCCGACGGGGAGCGCTACGCCATCACCCCTGACCTCGGGGTGTTCCGGGCAACCATGAGCACCAACGGCGACGTACTCGTTGCCGAGGACCGCCTGCGCTCGCTGCTCGCCGGAGCCGTCGACGGCGCAGCCCTGGCCCACGGGCTTGACCGGCTGCTCGGCACCGCGTGGGACGAAGAGCTCGAGCCCTACCGGCAGGCGGGCGAGGGAGCCCCGGTGCGCTGGTTGCACGCGGTGGGCGGCTGAGCCCGGGCGGCTACTTCTTGTAGGTGAAGGTGTACGCCGCGCTCAGGCTCGGGAGCCCGCCGAGGTTGCACGCCTGCACGGTGTAGCTGCCGGCCTTCACGAGTGGGATGTAGAGGTGCTCCTGGTCGTTGGGGAGCGCGCCGTCGGAGTAGCTGATGATGCCGCCCTTGGCGTCCTTGAGCTCGATCGCCCAGTCGCCGGTGTGCGTGCCCAGCACCTCCAGAGTGCCTGCTCCCTTGGTCACGATGACGTGCTTGTTCACGTCGCCGGGGCCGCTCGGCACCGGGGACTCGCAGGGGGCCGGGTAGGCGGTGGGGGGAGCGTTGCTGGTCACCGACGGCGATGGGTCTGGCGTCTGGTCGCTGTAGGCCCAGGTTCCCTTGATCGGCGGCAGCGGCTTCTTCGTCGCGGCCAGGCTGGGTGCGGCGGCGCCGGCCAGCACGCTGACAGCGGCCACGGCGACTAGGACACGACGACTCATGACGGTCTCCCCTACCGCCGCTGGGGGGATGCGGCGCTAAGGGAGACATTTCGCCACCATCGGCAGGAGTCCTGCCTGGCGCGCGGTTACCGCTTGTAGGTGAAGGTGATGTCGACCGTGGCGTTCGGCCCGCCGTTGCTGTTGCAGGCCCAGATCGTGTAGGTCCCGGCCTTGGCAACCGGCAGGTAGTAGGTCTCCATCGCCGGGGGGTTCACGTCGTCGCCGTAGAGCGTGTTGCCCTTGGAGTCGCGGATCTCGACCACCCAGTCGCCCACGACGCCCGAGATCGCGCCTTCGAAGACCCCCTTGCCCACGACCTTGATGGCGTGGCCCTTCTCGTCGTTCAGCGGATCCCCTGGCGCGCCACCCCGGCAGTAGTTGCCGAACGAGCCCTCGAGGACCGGGTTGGGCGTGGGGTCGCTGACGTCGTACTTCTGGTGGATCGGCTTGGGAAGCGGCTTCGGCTTGGTCGCATTCGCGCTGGGTGCCGCGGCCGTGGCGAGGGCGAAGCCGGCTGCGATGAGGGCAGCAGCGGATCGACGGTTCATGGGGGGCTCCTGCGGGCGTGAGACATGTTCCTCAGGCCCGCCGTTCCCCATTTGTGTGGGCTTTACGCCTTATAGCGGGATGTTGCTGTGCGCACCCCGCGCGGACGGCGCCTCAGCAATGGCCCGGGCAAGCGCTGACCGCGTCAGCGCCGGCTCGACGACCTCGTCGACGACGCCAAGGGCCAGCGCCCTGCCGATGCCGCCTGCCGCCTGCTCGTGCTCAGCGGCGAGGTCCAGCTCGAGCTGGGCCTTGTCCTGCTCCTCGCTGACTGCGGCGAGCGTGCGGCGGTGCAGGATCCGGACCGCGGCGACAGCGCCCATGACAGCCACCTCGGCACCCGGCCAGGCCATGACGCGGGTGGCGCCGAGCGAGCGGGAGTTCATCGCGATGTAGGCGCCGCCGTACGCCTTGCGCGTCACCAGCGTCACCCGCGGCACCTGGGCCTCGGCAAAGGCGTGCAGGAGCTTGGCGCCACGGCGTACGACGCCGTCCCACTCCTGCGCGAGTCCGGGCAGGTAGCCGGGGACGTCGACGACGACGACGAGCGGGACACCGAGGGCGTCGCACATCCGCACGAAGCGAGCCGCCTTCTCGGCGCTAGTCGCGTCGAGGCAGCCACCCAGGCGCATCGGGTTGTTGGCGACGACACCGACCGTGCGGCCGCCGAGCCGGCCGAGGGTCGTGACGATGTTCGGCGCCCACTTCGGGTGCAGCTCGACGGCCGTGTCGGGGTCGAGTACGCCGGCCACGAGGGCGTGCACGTCGTACGCGCGCTTGGCTGCTTCGGGGATGCTCGCGGACAGGTCGATGTCCACCACGGCACCGGTGTCGATGCGTCCCTGGGCGCCGAGCAGGCCGGCGAGCCGACGGGCCTCTTCGAGCGCCGCCTCCTCAGTGGGGGAGACGATGTGCACCACGCCGCTGCGCCGGCCATGGGGCTCGGGGCCGCCGAGCTGCTCCATGTTCACGTCCTCGCCGGTGACGCTGCGCACCACCTCGGGACCGGTCACGAACACGCGCCCCGCGGGGCCGAGAATGACGATGTCGGTCAGGGCCGGGCCGTAGGCGGCGCCGCCGGCGGCGGGTCCGAGTACGACGGAGATCTGCGGAACCTTGCCGCTGGCCCTGGTCATCGCCGCGAAGACGCGGCCGACGGCGTCGAGGGACTCGACGCCCTCCCGCAGCCGTGCGCCGCCGGAGTGCCAGAGGCCGATGATCGGACGGCCGGTGCGCAGCGCCTCGTCGTACGCGCTGACCACGGCCGTGCACCCGGCGCTGCCCATCGCGCCGCCCTGGGTGGGCGCGTCGGTGGCGAACGCCACGACGGGGCTGCCGTCGATGTGGCCCGCGACGGCGAGCACACCGCTGTCGTCGAGCGGGGTGATGGCGCGCAGCGAACCCGGGTCGAGCAGCGCGGTCAGCCGGTTGAAGGCAGCCCGCGGGTCGGTGGACGGCGTCGGGTCCGTCGAGACTGCCAGCTCTGCTGAGCGGTCGGCGGCGATCGTCATCTGGTGGGTGCCTCTCAGGCTGTGTCGGCTTAAGCGGGGATGAAGGC